>CAZNFQ010000001.1:0-96931 GCA_964571965.1 uncultured bacterium
AAGGAGAACGGGGGCGCCTCTGAAGAAGCGCCCCTTTTATATTTGGAGTAAACTAGCCCTTAAGGATCTTTCTCATCTCGGTCATGTTTTTCTTCATGTCCCTGTTTGCCACGGCTATGGTGGTGAAGGCCTCATCGATGAACTGGAGCCTCTTTATGAGAACGTCCGTGAACCTGAGAAGCAGCTTGACGGCGATTGCCGGCTTCTTCTCCATGAATTCACTGAATCTGTCCCAGGACATGCTGTACAGAACGCTGTCTTCAGTTGCGATGACCGTTGCGGAGCGTGCTGAACCTTCCAGGAAAGACATTTCGCCGAATACGTCCCATTCTGAAAAAATAGCAAGGGGAACAGAGTCTTCGTCCCAGTTGTCGCTTGCGGTTGCAGCGCCCTGCTGTATGAGGAAGAGCTCCCTTGAGTTCTCACCTTTCCTGATTATCTCCTGGTCAGCCAGAAATACCTTCTTCTCACAGAATGAAAGAAACTCGGTTCTCTCTTCGTCGGTAAGTTCATCAAGAAACTTTCTTGCCACAATACCCTCCCTTGCAGTTTATGTTTAACAATAATATGAACAACACCGGAAAAAGAAAAGGAGTAGAGAAATGAGAGTACTCATCGGATGCCTTTCTGTTTTGCTGATAATTGCCGCCGGGTGCGGAGACGGATATGACGGTACCAACCCTGTGGACCAAATGACCAATGAGCCTGACACCGTTACCATTACGGCATTCGATACCCTGGGAGCGGAAATGGGCGATACCCCGGATGTTTTCGCATTCATAGTTGATGCGGCATATACCCCGGATGGCAATGTTGCCGTTCTCGACGCAGGTAAAATAGTTCTGCAGGTGTTCACACCGTCAGGAGAGGAACTTTTCACGGTGGGCAGGAAGGGTTCAGGCCCGGGCGAGTATCAGCTGCCTCTTGGACTGGCTGTAACGGATTACGGTTTCGTTCTTTCGGACATTTCAGGCGGCAAGCTGCTCAGATATGACACTTACGGAGAACCCATGGACGAGATAACCGGCTTCTTCCCGGTTCCCCCGGTGAGGATCAGGGGTGCAGGCAGCAGATTCATTGCAACGGACTTCTTCATGGACGTGTCAGATGGTGAACTGCCATCCGTGTCAATGGACTTCGTAGCGTACGCAGACAGTTCAGAACCGGTTCAGGTTTTCGAAAGACATCCCATGGATACCAACGGAGGAATGATCAATTCCGACGCGGCCCCCGGCTTTGCCTTTGCTTCAGGACCCGGCGAAGAGGCCTACATTGTATTGATCAGCGATTCTCTTTTCAAGTTGACAGGATACACCGCAGGTGGAGAAAAAATACTTGACATGAATGAGGAAATGGACAGAATACCTCTCTCCAGTGAAGAAATGGAAGAGGAGGAATTGTCCATCTCACTTACCATAGAAAACGGGGAAAGCGCCCTGGCAACATCCAGAAATCAGCGGACGGACACTCACCGTGACATTATCGAAAGTGTGGGAGTGGACAGTGAAGGCAGTATCTGGGTAAGAATGGGAGACACCGGCGAGACATATTTCCGGGTCTATTCACCTGGGGGAGAGCTTCTTCACATAGCAGTTCCCGATGAATCGATGCCCGACGACGCACGCTACAGCATATCTCCCGAAGGTATGCTGGCATATGATTCAGACCCTGTGGACTGGCCCAAGGTTTATCTGCTGGAGGTTAACGGCAGATGATCCTGTTTCTGGCAATCCTGTCCCTTCCTGTTTTCACACATGAGTTCACAGGTGATGGTGAAATCACGGCAAGGGGATGTGTGGAGGATGCAACCGGTTACTTCGCCATCTGTACAGAGAGGGACTTTCCGGGAGGGCTACCGGAATCGTTTGCCGTTTACCTTGATATCAATGGCAGCACGACCATGTCACATCCTGCCGGAACCGGCCTGGAGATCCTGAAGCTGTGCTCATTCGCCGGAGGCTTTACTGCCCTTGGCCAGAATCCCTCCACGAACAGCACCGCTGTGTTTCAGGTAAATGAACCGAACCTTTGTACGGAATTTCAGGACCAGTTCATGGAAAGGGCCGTGATGGTTCCAATGGGTAATCAGCTTATGGTTGCCGGTAATGATTTCCCTGACGTGCCCTCGGTAAGGGTTGCAGTTCTGGATGACAATCTGGAATTGCTGTCCAATAACGACTATCAGGGAATGAATATGATGGTGGCGGATGTTTCCTCCGTCGGCGGTGAATACTGTGTTCTGGGTTCTACGGAACAGAGCGGATGGCAGAGCGACATAACACTGTTCTTTCCTGAAACTTCTGCTGAATATCATTTTCAGCCAATGCCCGGAAGATTCGAACCTGTTGGAATTGAACCCCTGGAAGACGGCTGTGTGGTTATTGCCAATTCGATCACCGACCAGAACGGAATGGTGGGGGAAATATTCCTTATGAAACTGGCTTCTGACATGTCTGCCGAGTGGACCGCATCACTGGGGGGAGCAAGCTGGTTGAATGCCACTTCATCGGATATCACAGGTGAGGGGATCGCAGTTGCGGGATGGACCAATGATCTGAGCCTTTCAGAAACCAACCGTTCCGATCTTCTTATTGCGGAGTTCTCCGCTGAAGGCCAGCTTCTGTGGACCGGGGAATACGGGGGAGATACTGCTGATTATGCCCTTGAGATTGAAACATGTGAGGATGGAGGGTTCCTGGTCTCAGGGTGTTATGTCGCCGGGTATTACCAGGGACTGCTTCTGAGAACCGACTCACTGGGAACCCTTGCAGGAATGGGACTGGAGCCCGGGCATGAAAATACGTCATTCGTCTCCGTGTACTGCAATCCCTCCACGGACAATTCAATTACCGTGCATGTGCCTGAAGGGGACTCCCGCGGGGCGGAGGTTCTCATTCTTGACATGACGGGGCGCACGGTGCGCAGTGCCGAACCGTTAAACGGAGTTGCGATATTCAATGGTCTTTCCGCGGGAATTTATCTGGTGGTGGCGAATACCGGGTCTGAAATCGCTTCGGCGAGGGTCGTGGTAACGGGAGGTGCACCGTGATGCATCTGCTTTTCAACATTCTCGTTTCCGCCTCCACCACCATGCTTTTCGTTGGCAACAGCTACACATTCGGTAACGATGGACTATGGTCAATCACTGAGAATATCTACCAGTCGGCAACAGGCGACACCCTGGTGACCCTGCACCATACCCAGGGCGGAGCCACATTTCAGGACCACTGGAACAACCCGGATCTCATGGAACTTATACAGACCCAGAACATAGACATTGCAATCTTCCAGGAGCAGAGCTGCATGCCTGTTATAGGCCCCTCCCTTACGTATCAGTACGGTGACAGTCTGGCGCTTCTATGCGTATCAAGGGGAATCCAGCCGTCGTTCCTGATGACCTGGGCCAGAAAGAATGACTTCCTGATGCTTAAGGGTCTTGATGCGGCGTACTCCAGAATGGGCTACAGGCATTTGTGTCCCGTTGCTCCCTGCGGAAGAGGGTTCCAGATGCTTCAGGGGGTTTATCCTCTTCTTGACCTTTACGAAGGGGACGGCGCCCATCCCTCTCTGGCCGGGTCATACCTTGCAGGCTGCATTGTGGCGGTATCCGTTCTGGAGGCCGATATCACATCCCCTGACACATGGGCACCCCCCGGTCTCTCCAGCATATTCGGGGAAGCAGTCAGAAACACCGCTGTTGAGGCTTGTTCCCTGTATACTCAGCCAATGGAGACTTCAGATGAAATATGATGCTGTAATTCTGGATCTGGACGGCACCCTGCTGAATACTCTGCCGGACATTAAAGAAATAGTCAATTCCGTCACCGGCAGCATAGGAATGGCTCCATTCACTGAGGAGCGCATAAAAGCCGCAGTGGGTTCAGGTGTTGAGAATCTGTTGAGAAAGCTGGGTGTTCCCGAACAATGGAACGCCGCCCTGGCAGGAGAGATCAGCTCCAGATATGCCCTTATAAGAGAACCTGCAGCCTGCATCTACCCGGGGGTGGAAGAAATGCTGGATTCACTGTTCAAAAACATTCCGCGGGTATGCGTTCTAAGCAACAAGCCGGAAGAAGCCCTGGCATACACCCTGAAACATTACTTCCCCGGATATCCCTTCGCCCTTGCGAAGGGGTCTGAACCCGGAAATCCAGCAAAACCTGAACCGGAAGTTCTGCTGCAGATGCTCATGGAACTGAAAGTTATTCCTGAAAAGGCTCTTATGGTAGGCGACGGGGAAGCGGATTGTCTTGTGGCAAGATCAGCGGGAACGGATCACCTGGGTGTTCTCTGGGGATTTCGCACCAGAGCCAGGCTGGAAACGGAAGGAGCGGTTAATTTCGCCACAGTGCCCGGGGATGTGCTCAGGTTCATGGCGCTGGAACCCTGAGGCTTTCAGGAACGGAAACCAGCTCCAGAGCAGCTGCCCCCTGAATATCAACCGGTTCACCATCCAGCTCGAGAAGCAGAGGTGAGTTATTCAGAGTTTCAAGGGTAAGAACGCTGCCTCGGGCTCCCCTTGCCCATTTTGTTTCACCAAGACGTCCGTCGAACACCCTGCCCAGATTCAAAGCTATGGAAACGAAGTTCATCGGTGTAAGGCAAAGTCCGTCCAGTTTGCCGTCGTCTGGAACAGCGCCGGGGGACAGGCGCATTCCGCCTCCGCTGTAGGTGCCGACTCCAGAGGTAAAGGTGAGGTACCCGCCCTTATGGAAAACCCTGCCGTCGCAGGAAAACTCTCCCTGCCAGGCAGGCGGCAGCAGAGCTGAGAAAAGAAGACTCATCCAATAACAGGTTTTGTTCAGCGGAAGGCGTTTTCTAAGTTTTATCGCCCTTTTGAGAACAAGGGCGTCAAAACCGGTTCCCGATGAGTTGAGGAAGAACCTTTCCATGTGATTCCATCTTGCAACCGCAGTATCGACTATTCTGAAACGTTCGCTGATCATTGCTGAAACTGCTTCATCCACAGTGAGGGCAGTAAAGCCCATTGATCTGGCCCAGTCGTTGCCTGAACCCGCTGGAATACATGCAAGGACCACATCCAGGTTTCCTGAAAGAACGGAAGCGGTGTCGGACAGGGTTCCATCGCCTCCGTAAACTGCTATTCCGCGGTATCCTGACAGCAAGGCTTTCTTTGTGATGGAGCGGGTATTTTCAGGTCCGCCTGTAACGAGGTAATCGAAGGAAATGCCCCTGTTTAAAAGGATATCCCTGACACTGTTCCATTTACTGCCTGCAGAACCGCCGCCTGCAAGGGGATTTACCACAACGAACCATTTCAAAACAAACCTCCGGTGGCTTTTCTAAACACAGTTGCACCGCAAGTCAATGCAGAAGGGTTGACGGGACGCCGTAATTGTTTAGAATATGTGTGCTGTGAAAATAATAACACCGTTACTAAATGAACGGAGATAGTTTTGATCCCAGACAAAACAGTTGAAAGGCTCAGTCTCTACCGCTGGCTTCTGGAGGGACGTGTGGAAAGGGGCACCGTTAACCTCTTCTCCCATCAGCTGGCTTCCATGGCCTGTGTAACACCTGCCCAGGTAAGACGCGATCTCATGGCCATAGGATACACCGGCAGCCCCAACAAAGGCTACAGGGTGAAGGATCTGGCGTTGAGCATAGGCAGGGTTATCGACGGTGAAGAACCTGCCAGAGTCGCCCTTGTTGGAATGGGCAACCTTGGCAGGGCCATAGTCTCTTTCCTCAGGGGCAGAAGATCTGCTCTGCATGTGGTTGCCACATTCGACAGCGACAGTAAAAAGGCCGGACGAATGATAAGTGGAACGAAATGCTACTCACAGAGCCGGATAGAAGAGGTTATCTCGGATCTGGATATCACAGTTGCCATTCTCACGGTTCCTTCGGAAGCGGCACAGACCGTTGCTGACAGGGTTGTCGAGGCTGGTGTCAGAGGAATACTCAACTACGCCCCTGTACCTCTCAGAGTACCCGAATGGGTCTATCTGGAGAACAGGGATGTTACAGCGGCCCTTGAAAAGGTCGCCTACTTCGCAAGAAAGTCTGCGGAAGGAATAAACCGATGAGAAACATCACGGACATACTGAATGCCCATGCAGGAGAGGGAAGGGACAAGCTCATTCCCATTCTTCAGGAAGTACAGGAGGAGGAGGGATTCCTCTCACGTGAATCAGTGGAGAAAATAGGCAGGCTCCTGGATCTCCCTGCAAGTAAAATATTCGGCGTGGCAACATTTTATAACCAGTTCAGGTTCGAGCCAATGGGGAAATATCACATTCAGATATGCAGGGGAACGGCTTGTCATGTTAAGGGTTCGGTGAAGGTACTGGACTCCCTGGTGAACGAACTTGGAATAAAACCGGGAAACACAACCCGTGACGGTCTTTTCAGCCTTGAGGTGGTTGCCTGTATAGGAGCCTGCGGCCTTGCCCCGGTAATTGCCGTGAACGGTGAATTCCATGCAAGGGTCGACGGAGAACAGATTCCCCGGATCCTGGATTCCTACAGAAGAAAGGCAGAGTGAAATGGCTGAGAAGATCCAGATGTGCTGCAGCAGCTGCTGGCACACCCCTGAAAAACAGTGCCCTTCACTCATAGAGTGTTACACCGAAGGGCCGAAGTGCCATGAGTGCAGTGACTGCACGCAGAAACAGATTGAGCTTGTGAGAAGCCTCAAAAGGGAAAAGATCAGCAGACCCGTGATCTTCGTTGGTATGGGAACATGCGGTCTTGGTGCCGGCGCAGGCAAAACCCTTGAATCGGTTGAAAGCTGGCTCCAACGGGAAAATATCGATGCGGAGATCATAGAGGTTGGCTGCGTGGGCTTCTGCGCTGTGGAACCCATCGTGGACATTCAGCTTCCCGGAAGGAACAGGGTTTCATTCAAAACTGTAACTGAAGACAAGGCTCAAGGACTTCTGGAAGCAGTTCTGAAAAATCAGAAGGCACCGGAAGATCTGGTGATGGCCCAGTTCAGATCTGATGATCTCACTGAATGGGAAGGTGTTCAGTACATGGACGAACACCCGTTCTTCGGTGTTCAGACCAGATGGGTCCTTGAAAACTGCGGAATCATCAACCCTGTAAGCATAAGGGAATACGTTGCACGGGGCGGATACCGGGGATTCGCAGATGCCCTTAAGGGCAAAACCCCGGAACAGGTCTGTTCCATCATAGAAGAAAGCGGTCTCCGGGGAAGGGGCGGCGGCGGTTTCCCCACAGGCAGAAAATGGCGTTTCGCCATGGAGACCCCTGCTGATTCGAAGTATGTGATCTGTAATGCCGACGAGGGTGACCCCGGTGCTTTCATGGACAGGGCGGTAATAGAAGGAGACCCTCACAGAATGCTTGAGGGTATGGCCCTGGGAGCCTACACCATAGGCGCCAGAAAAGCATATGTCTACATCAGGGCTGAATATCCGCTGGCAGTAAAAAGACTTCGCACCGCAATAGAGCAGGCAAGGGAATGGGGGCTTCTGGGCTGCAACATTCTGGACAGCGGTTTCGATCTGGACATAGTGATAAAGATGGGTGCTGGAGCCTTTGTCTGCGGCGAGGAAACCGCACTGATCCACAGTATCGAGGGCAAGAGGGGCATGCCCTCGCCGAAACCTCCATATCCTGCCCTGAGCGGACTCTTCGGGAAACCCACCGTAATCAACAATGTGGAGACCTTCGCCAACGTACCCCAGATCATTTACAGGGGAGCCGAGTGGTTCAGCTCCGTGGGTACGGAAGGCAGCAAGGGCACCAAGGTTTTCGCCCTGTCAGGCAAAATCGAGAACACCGGGCTCATCGAGGTTGCCATGGGCACATGCCTCGGTGACATACTGTTCAAGGCCGGGGGCGGTGTTCCGGGGGGCAGAAAGTTCAAGGCAGTACAGATAGGCGGTCCTTCCGGCGGCTGCATCCCGGGTGAGCATGTGGATATAACCATAGATTACGAGTCACTGAAGGATTTCGGCGCCATGATGGGCTCCGGGGGACTCGTGGTCATGGACGAAGACACATGCATGGTAGACGTGGCAAAGTTCTTCATGGACTTCATACAGAGGGAGAGCTGCGGTAAGTGCATACCCTGCAGGGAAGGCACAAGAAGAATGCTCGAGATCCTCCAGTCCATAACCAGGGGCCGCAGGGGAGAATCCGGGAGACAGTCCCTGGAAAGATTCAGGGGAATAGTCAATCTGGAAAAACTTGCAGGTGTAATCAAGGAAACAAGTCTTTGCGGACTTGGCCAGACGGCCCCGAATCCTGTTTTAAGCACTCTGCGCTGGTTCAGGGACGAATACGAGGCACACATATTCGACAGGAAGTGCCCTGCCGGTGTATGCACCGAACTGCTGGAATACTCCATAGATCCTGAAAAGTGCAGGGGATGTACCCTCTGTGCCAAAAAGTGCCCCACTGATGCCATCATGGGAGCCGTAAAGAGCCCCCACTACATAATTCCCGACAAGTGCATCGGATGCGGAACATGCCTCCAGGTATGCCCCTTCGACGCTGTCTCGGTTGAATAGGGAAGGTGAGTAGCATGAACGTCACCATAAATGACAGAACTCTGGAAGCCAACCATGGCGAGACGATCCTTAACGTTGCAGCCAGGGCAGGCATAAAAATACCCACACTCTGCCACATTGATGGCCTTGCTCCAAGCGGCGCGTGCAGAATGTGTGTTGTGGAAGACATGAAAACAGGAAGACTGGTTCCCTCGTGCTCGCAGCCTGCAACGGATGGCATGACCATAAAAACCCACTCTGCAAAGGCCCTGGAGGCAAGAAGGACCATCATAGAACTGCTTCTTGCCAATCATCCCGACGATTGCCTTTACTGTGTGAGGAACGGAAGCTGCACCCTCCAGGACCTGTCAGAGGAACTGGGGGTGAGACAGAGAAGATACGCCGGTGAAAGATCCAGATATGACCTGGATGTATCAAGCCCCTCCATAGTAAGAGACCCTGATAAGTGCATACTCTGCGGTAAATGTGTCAGGGTCTGCGAAGAGATACAGGGCGTCAGTGCCATAGACTTCGTGGGAAGAGGCAGCTCAGCCCACATAAGCTGTGCATTCGAAGAGGGTCTCAATGTATCCAGCTGCATCAACTGCGGCCAGTGCATCATGGTGTGTCCCACAGGGGCACTTTCAGAGAAGGGCAGCACCGCGGAATTCCTTGCGGCGGTGAGAAACCCGGATGTAACCGTAGTTGCGCAGCATGCGCCGGCCATCAGTGTCTCCATAGCCGAAGAATTCGGTATCAAAGCCGGTACCGACATCGTGGACAGAATGAACGGCGCCATGCGAAGAATGGGAATAGACTACATCTTTCCCACTTCGTTCAGTGCCGATCTTACAATAATGGAAGAGGCTGCTGAACTGGTGGAGAGGATAACCACAGGGGGAAAACTTCCCATGTTCACCAGTTGTTCCCCGGGCTGGATAAAATTCATGGAAGAATTTTACCCTGATTTCCTGGAGAACGTTTCTTCCTGCAAGAGCCCTCAGCAGATGATGGGCGCAGTGGTCAAGAGAATCTGGGCCCTGGATCAGGGTCTGGACCCCGGGAAGATCTTCCATGTGTCCATTATGCCCTGTACCGCAAAGAAGTTCGAATGCCACAGGCCGGGAATGGGCGAAGGCTCCATAAGGGACGTGGACGCCGTTCTCACCACCAGGGAATTCGCAGGGCTCATAAAGATGTTCGGCATCGATCTTGCAACCGTGGCCGGTGAACCCGCCGACAATCCCCTGGGTGAGAGAAGTTCAGCCGGCAAGATATTCGGAACCAGCGGCGGGGTAATGGAAGCTGCTGTGAGAACCGCTTATTATATGGTGACTGGAAAGGAGATTCCCCAGCTTGAAGTTAAGGAGCTGAGGGGATTCCAGGGCATAAAGGAAACCACACTGAAGATCGGCGACCTCGAGCTCAGGGCAGCCGTGGTAAGCGGGCTGGGTAACGCCAGAAAACTGCTTGACGCCATCAGGAAAGGTGAAAAGGAGTACCATTTCGTGGAAATAATGACCTGCCCCGGAGGGTGCATTGCAGGCGGCGGACAGCCCTTTGCACAGGATCCGGAGGTTGTCAGGGCAAGAATGCAGGCCCTGTACTCCATAGACAAGGCTTCATCACATAGAATATCCCATGGCAACAAGTCCGTGATGAAACTCTACGCCGATCATCTTGGCAAACCGGGCGGCCACAGGTCCCATGAGCTTCTTCACACCGTTTATGCTGAAAGAAAGGTGATGAAGTAGCATGTCCCTTATCAAACTGGTGGAGACCATTCCAGACAAGTGCAGGGTGTGCTACACCTGCGTAAGGGAATGCCCCGCAAAGGCCATCAGGATAAAAGGCGGACAGGCCGAGGTGATAAACGACAGGTGCATAGGCTGCGGCAACTGCGTGAAGGTCTGCACCAGGGGTGCCAAGAAGGCAGTGGGCTCCACACTGAAGGTGCTTGAACTCCTGAGAAGCGGAAAAAGGGCTGCGGCAATCGTTGCTCCCAGTTTTCCTGCGGAGTTCGTGGGTGTTTCCACTGAAAAGGTAGTTGGGACCATAAGGGCCATGGGTTTCGATCTGGTGTGTCAGGTGGCATTCGGAGCCGATGTGGTTGCCCACGCCTACAGAAGGCTTCTCAAAGAGAATCCGGGTAAGAAGTACATAGCAGTATCCTGCCCGGCGGTGGTCAATTATGTGGAGAAGTACATCCCGGAGTTAATCGAACACCTTGCGCCTATCGTTTCTCCAATGGTGGCACAGGCCAGGATCGTGAAGTTCCTCTACGACAAAGATGTGAAAGTTGTTTTCATAGGACCCTGCATCGCCAAGAGAGGCGAGGCGGAAGACCACGTTGAGAGCGATGTTTTTGCATCCATCACCTTTGCGGAGCTGAGAAACCTTATCTCCATTCTGGGCATAGACCCGGAAAAGGTACAGGACAGCACCTTCAATCCCCCCACACCCGGCCTGGGAGCTCTGTTTCCCATAAACAGGGGGATGCTTCAGGCCGCGGACATGAAGGAAGATCTGCTATCCAGCGAAATTGTCACAGCCGATGGCAAAGACAATTTCATTGAAGCTCTGAAGGAGTTCCGTTCAGGCGACATGGAGGCAAAGCTTCTGGAGATACTCTGCTGCGAAGGGTGCATAATGGGGCCCGGAATGACAAGCAAAGCACCCCTCTTCAGAAGAAGGGCAAAGGTCAGCCGCTATGCCAGAGAAAGCCTGAGCGACGTCAACTTCAACAACTGGAACGTGGTCATGGACAGGTGCCGTGAAATAGACCTCTTCCGGAGCTACAGCCCACAGGACACAAGGCTGGAAACCCCCGGAGAGATAGAGATCAACGGGATCATGGAGCGCATGGGCAAATTCACGGTGGAAGACGAACTCAACTGCGGAGCCTGTGGCTATGAAACATGCCGGGACCATGCCGTGGCTATCTATAAGGGGCTGGCGGAAAGCGAGATGTGTCTTCCATACTCCATTGAGCAGCTGAAGAGCACCGTGGAGGAACTGGCGGCAACCAACGATCAGCTTGCGGGAGCCAAGGTTGCTCTGAAGCATGCTGAGAAGATGGCGGGTATGGGCCAGCTTGCGGCAGGCATTGCCCACGAGGTGAACAACCCACTGGGAGTCGTTCTCATGTATGCCCATACTCTTATGGAAGAGAATCCTGAGAATACCGAACTCACAGAAGATCTGAAGACCATCGCCGTTCATGCGGACAGATGCAAGAAGATAGTTGCAGGGCTTCTGGACTTCGCCAGGCAGAACAAGGTTACAAGAACCCAGGTTGATGTTGCAGAGCTCATGAAGAGGGTCATAGCCCCTATGAAAAGGCCCGAGGGGATACAGGTGGACTACGTATCCGAAGATATGGACCCCATGGCGGAACTGGATGAGGACCAGATCGCCCAGGTGATAACCAACCTCACCGCAAACGCTTTTCAGGCAATGCCCAATGGAGGCAGGTTAACCGTAAAAACCACAGGAGATGCTGAAAAAGTCGTTATTACCATCACGGACACCGGCACCGGAATATCACGGGAAAACCAGAAAATGATCTTCGAGCCCTTTTTCACCACAAAGGAGAGGGGAGAGGGCACAGGCCTTGGACTTGCGGTAACCTATGGTATAGTAAAGATGCACAGAGGACAGATAACGGTGGACTCCAACGATGACCCTGAGAATGGTCCCACTGGAACCGCCTTTACGGTAGCCCTTCCCCGAAGGGCACCGGAAAACTAGGAGAAAACCCATGACCGATAAAAAGAAGGTACTGATAGTCGATGACGACCCCGATTTCCTCGAGCAGATGGATATGATGTTCAAGTCAAATGGATACCGGACCAGAACTGCCCCGGGAAGAAGTGAAGCAGAGGCTGTTCTTGAAGAATACCAGCCGGAGATCGCAGTTATAGACCTGATGATGGAGAACGACGACGACGGCTTTATTCTTGCCTACAGGCTGAAGAGAAAGCTGCCGGAATGCGCTGTTCTCATGGTTACCAACGTAACCGGTGAAACAGGTCTCGAATTCCCCAGAGTGGACGATTCCGCAGGCTGGATAAGCGCTGACGCGGTGTTCTCCAAACCTGTGAGATTCGAACAGCTGGAGGAACAGCTCATAAAGATGGGAAAGGCCTGACATGGAAAAACGGCTGACTCTCCTGATAGCAGACGACGAGGAAGGCATGCGCATGGGCGTCAAGCGTGCCCTGAGGAACTACCACATAGAACTTGAAGACGGTGTCAAGGCTGTCTTCGACGTTAAAGAAGCATCTTCAGGGGAAGAAGCCGTTTCACTCATGGAGAAAGAGACGCCGGATATTGTTCTCCTGGACAACAAAATGGGCGGCATGTCCGGCATCGAGGTGCTTACCTGGATCAATGAACAGGACCTGGATCTCATGGCCATAATGATAACCGCCTACGCTTCCATTGAAACGGCAATAACAGCCACCAAACAGGGTGCATACGACTTCCTGCCGAAACCCTTCACTCCCGCAGAGCTGAAAGTGTCCGTTAGGCAGGCTGCAGAACATCTCCTTGCAATAAGACAGACAAGGGAACTTGAAGAGGAGAAAAGAAGGGTCAGGTTCCAGTTCATAAGCGTTCTGGCCCACGAGCTTAAAGCACCACTGGGCGCAATAGAGGGTTATCTCTACCTCCTCCGGGACGGCACGGGAATGGACGATCCAAAGGTTTACGAAAGAGTGGTGGAGCGAAGCCTTGTCAGGCTTACTGGAATGAGGAAGCTCATATACGACCTTCTGGACCTTACAAGGCTGGAATCCGGCCAGAAGAAGAGGGAGCTTTCAGAGACAAGCGTAAATGAAGCCGCTGCCGCATCCATTGAAACCATGAAACCCGATGCCGATTCCAGGGAAATAGAGATAACACTGGAAGCTGATCGGGAGATAAAAATGCATGCGGACAGGGGAGAGCTTGAGATAATCTTCAACAACCTTATCTCCAACGCCGTAAAGTACAACAGGGACAGGGGCCGGGTTACGGTAAACCTTTCCGAAATGGACGATGTGGTGGTTATCAGGGTAACCGATACGGGAATAGGAATGACTGAAGATGAGGTCAAGAAGCTCTTCGGCGAGTTCGTGAGAATAAAGAATGACAAGACCAGGAACATTCTCGGCAGCGGTCTTGGGCTCTCCATAATGAGAAAAATTACTGCTCTTTATAACGGTGAAGTCCAGGTGGAGAGTGTACCCGATAAGGGTACGACTTTCACTGTTACCTTGTCCAAAAGGCCACCGGATGAAGAGTAATGCTTCATGGTGAACGATAGGCTTAAAGAAAAAATCCGTTATTTTGCCTGAAACCTTTGTTATCTCCGGAATATTCGCCCTGCTGGCGACTTATTCATATGCCTTAAATGACGGCAAGATCATTTCCGCCCGGGATAACGCAATAGCCGTGGCCGGGAAGGGAATTTTCTCCAACTGAGGCATCGAACCCGGGGCGTTATGGTTAATATCAGGTAAGGGACCGCAGGGCGCCGATGTTTATTGCCTGTGTTTTCCCCGGTTCCGTGCCCTCGGCAATTTCGAACTCGAAGATCAGGTCACGGTCAGGAAGCTTGAAGTAGTCCACATTGCTGGGCAGGTTCGAGTCGTGGAAGAATATGTTGTTGTAGGGAGACTGGGGGTCCCGGTTGTCTATTCTCCAAAGCTCTCCTTTAAGGTGTTTCATGAAGCGGAAGAAACCGAATCCCTTGTCATGACTGACGCATACACCCCTCACGAAGGAACCCTGTTCGCCCCAGCCGGAGTAGTCGTCCAGCCCCTTGAAGGGCAGAAGATTCGGTACCAGGTAGCCTGATATGTAGAGGTCGGCCTCGTCCCTGAGTTCCCTGGACACGTTATCGAATGCCAGTACTTCAACCCTGCAGCCTTTGTTCTGTATTGTGCTCACCACCCTGGTGAAGTCGCCGTCACCGGTGGCCAGAAGAACTTTATCCAGTTTGTCCGACTGGAGAAGAACATCCACGGCAAGATCAAGGTCAACGTTGGCTTTTCCGAATCTGGCGCCGGTTTCGTCAGTGTACCACTTCATTATTTTTCTGATGACCTTGAAGCCCATATCCCGCAGGGCACTGTGAAAACGTCTCTGGCCGTCACGGTAATCGGTATCGGTTTTTGCCCGTTGTTCATCGTAACTTACATATGCGTTAAGCCTTACCGGCCTTGCTCCGTTGCGGCATGCGAACTCCCTGAGAACTTCGTATCGCATTCCGTAGCCGCCGTTCATTGTCAGATTGGAAACATCAACGTAAACACCGACCCTTGTCCCAAGATACCGTTCAGGCATGATATTACCCCCACAATCACTCTGTCGTTCAAAACAATAAGTACGAGACGGAATATATGAACTATGTGCAATGGCTGAAGGATCAGGGTATTTCCTTCGATGCTTCATTACTCACCGAAAGCATGGCATTGAAGCTTGCGGTGCCGGTGAAGAATCCGGGAACACCCATGATCCCCGTTTGCCGGATTGTGGTGCACCATTCCGCAACCGCCTCCGGGAATGCCGCCTGTTTCAGGGTGCTGCACAGGGGTGTAAACTACTGGAATGACATAGGTTACCATTTTGTTATAGGTAACGGTTCCCTTTCTGAAGACGGCACTGTGGAGCTGGGAAGAGCTGTGCCCTTCAAGGGGGCTCATGCCAGAGGGGCAAATGAAGATTCCCTGGGTATATGCCTTGTAGGCAACTTTAACTCGGTTAAACCTTCCCGGGCACAGATGGATTCACTGGGCAGGCTGCTTCGTTCGCTGATGAAGGAGTACTCGCTTTCCACTTCTGAGATTACTCTGCACAGGCTTGTACAGGGGTCTTCAACCGAGTGCCCCGGCCGTTTCATTACACTTCCCTTAATACGGGAAATTATTGAAAGTTAATCACTTGCCTCTAGCACTTGTCAGTGGTATCCGCCTTTTGTATATATCGGCTTCGAATTGAAGGAGATTTGAATGATAACAGTACTTACATTCCTGCATGTGATAATTTGCGTTCTTTTGATTGCCGTTGTGCTTCTTCAGAAGTCAAAGGGCGATGGTCTTTCCGGTGCCTTCGGCGGCGGAGGTGCACTCACTGCTTCCTTCGGAAACAGAGGTGCGGCCAGCCTGCTTAGCAAAGCAACCAGCATTCTTGCCGTACTGTTCATGATAACCTCTTTTCTCCTGGCGATCTTTTAGATACGGTGCCGGGGTGGTGGAATTGGCAGACACGCTAGGTTAAGGACCTAGTGGGCAATAGCCTGTGCGGGTTCAAGTCCCGCCCCCGGTACCACTTTTTATAAGCCCGAACCCAAAGGTTCGGGCTTTCTCTGTTTACGCCGTCAACCGGATAAATTAGATTGTATGCGGGTGAAGTTATTGAAGTCAGCAGGGAGGTTGTATATGCCAAGAATGGTGCTGCCCCTCCTTCTTCTTGGTACTGCCGCATACTGCTATCTCACGGAACAGACCTCCTGGGTCGGGGGACCCGGAGTTCAGGGTCCTTTGCCGGATTTAGGAGACTGTTTCTTCACACAGAATGGTTCAGACTGGACATCCGACACGGGAAGTCTGACCATTGCCGAGTTCTCAGTTCATACCATTGGGTCCATAGCCATGGCGCAGCAGGCCGTAGCTGCCGATATGGATTCCGACGGGGACATGGATGTGGCTGCGGGAAATACCGGGAGCGTGGTTCTTTGGCTCAACGACGACGGTTGCGGAAGTTCCTGGACTCCGGTCGCCGTGGGCACCAGTTGTCCCGATGGTACCGTTTCCGCCGATGATGTGGACGGCGATGGCGATGCTGACCTGATCACAGGTGACAAATGGTTCGAGAACCTCGACGGAACCGGACTAAGCTGGTCGGATCATTCCACTTTCTCCACAGGTACGGTCTACAGTATGCGGACAGCGGATATGGATGGCGACGGTGACATCGACATACTGGTTGCCAACGGCTACACGAACCACATTAACATGTTCATGAACCTGAACGGTCTGGGGACCAGCTGGGAGAACAGGCAGGTAAGTGTTCCTGCCAACATGGGTTCCACAATATTTCCAGCGGACATCGACTGCGACGGAGACTCCGACTTCCTGATCTATACCTTTGACGACCCCCTCTTCATTGAATTCTGCTGGATGGAGAATGTGGGCGGCAGCGGGATCATCTGGGAGAGCCACTTACTCAGCCAGTACGGGTATGTCTGGGACATTGATGCAGGCGACCTGGACGGTGACGGAGACCAGGATATTCTAACAGCGGGTAACAATGGTGTAAGGGCCTATCTGAACTCCGACGGCGCAGGCGGGTCATGGCAGGTGGTTTCCCTTACCGGAAGCCTTTCCAGGGAGGTGGAAGCAGGGGATGTTGACAGCGACGGCGATCTGGATGTGGTATCCTCACAATACCACTCAACCACGAGCTTCCTATGGTTCGAGAATGTGAACGGTTCCGGAGCGATCTGGGAAAGCCATACGGTGAACGGCAGCTTCAGCAGTTCTGACGCCCTGTGCTGTCAGGACATCAACGGTGACGGCACCGCTGACCCTGTCATCTGCTCGTCCAGCAGTGCCAGATGGGTTTTTATTGAACAGGACTCTGCTTTCGTGATCTCCAGCATACTGGACTCAGGATTCATGCCTGCCTGGGGCAGTATTTCATGGAACGGGGAGACTCCACAAGGAACCTCTCTGGGTATCAGGGTCAGATCCTCGGCGGACTGGACCGGGATGGGCGACTGGTCCGGAACCCTCTTTGAACCTGCTTGCCTGGACTCCCTCCTGGAAGACTCGACAAGGTATTTCCAGTACGCAGCTGTACTGGAAACCACAGAAGCCGGTACCTTTCCCGTGCTGCAGGATGTCACCGTTACCTGGGACCTTACCGGTATCGGGATAAGTAATGATGAAGGAACACGGCGGCCGAGCCTTTCCTTCCGGTCAAACCCGTGCTCCGGCGCACCCCTGGCAAGTGTGTATCCAGGCGAACAGACTGAAGCCGAACTAATAGTGTTCGATGTTTCAGGAAGGATCGTTCAGAGGGTCGAAATGGAAAACATGATGTCCGGGGAAAACCAGGTGCTTCTGAACGACCTTTTGCCGGGAGTTTACATCGTGAAGCTGGTATATGGATCGAATGGCATGAATCAGAGGATTGCGGTGGTCAGATAGCTCCTTAATAGCTGCGCATTTACCTCCGAAGAGCCTTCCGCCGACAGCACCACCGTTCCGTCTGGAGCTATGAGAACAGCGGATGGAAGTACTTGCAGACGATACTCCTCTGAAAGCTCCTCACCATGAACCATTATCGGGAACCTGATATCAAGGTTTTCAAGCCTGAAGTCCATATCCGCTGGATCCATCAGGGATATGCCGCGAATGTCCACATTCTCGCCGATGAGAAGTGAAACCTGACCCACGGCCGCAAGCGAATTGGATCCTCCGGGGGTGAAGAAGAGGAGGAGCAGCGGTCTTTCACGGGGGAAGGTCAGCCTTTCCACCATTCCGTCCACACCGGCCAGGAAA
The DNA here is from genome assembly GCA_964571965.1 of uncultured bacterium. Taxonomy (GTDB): domain Bacteria; phylum Fermentibacterota; class Fermentibacteria; order Fermentibacterales; family JCC-6; genus Sabulitectum. The sequence goes on from CAZNFQ010000001.1 coordinate 18,035, forward strand.
ACATCAGGGGCTTGCTCACCCGCCTGGATGAAAACGGAGGGTTCCGCAAGATCCCATATCTCCAGAAGCTCGCCGCCCTCCGGATGGAGCCTCTCCACGGCCCGGGGAAGAAGATCGTTCATGGACATGTGCCAGATCGCTGCGTTCTCACCTCCGGCGTAATACACCTTGAAAACGTGGCAGGGTTCACTGCCTGTGGTATCCGGAAAGAGAACGGCTATTGAATCAGCGGTGATCTCGTCCCTGAAGGGATGGGGGATAACAAGCTCCATCATCACGCTTGCAGGTGGGTAGTCGAATATTTCTGCTGCGCTGGCGGATATCGGAGCAGATACCATGCTGGATTCATTGAAATCGAATCTGTAAAGGCTGTCCCTGGATGCAATGTAGGAAACTGGAGCCGATCGTCCTTCTCCGGATCCCTCCCTTTCCACAGCAAGGAAATCCAGAACCATGAGAGGGTGGGGAACATCATCGGTGAGTGAGAGGCTTGCTTTCCCTGCAACCACCGGTATTATGTTTGCCAGAGACCCGGTGCCGCTGTATCTGAAAAAGTACTGGAAACTGTTTGCTTCACTGAGTATTGAATCCGAGGCCATGAAAACCTCATAGGGATCTATATGGTATTCCCCTGCGGGAAACGCCAGAAGGAAAGCTGTTATGATGAACAAAGACTACCTCCGGTTTGGATTCCTCCTCAATATAATCTCCGGCATGGTATTGTTCCCAGCGCTTCTGCTTTCATGCGGATCCGGGGGACCGGAGTCTTCAGAAGAGGTGTTTGCCCGTGCAGGGGAAGCTTTCAGGTCCGGAGACCTGGAAGCCGCTTCATCACTGCTGGTTCAGGTGTCGGAAATGGATCCGCTGAACCCCAATGTGTGGTACAATCTGGGAACGGTAAGACTCAACCAGGGGAATTTCCTGGAATCCGTTTCAGCATATCAGAAAGTCATCGAGCTTGATTCCACCCGTGTGGATGCCCTGATAGGGCTCACAGGCGCTCTCACCGGAGCAGGCAGGTACGATGAAGCCATTGCCGCCGGAAGCCTTTCGGTACAGTGCAATCCACAGGACGGTATGGCTTTCAATAACTACGGCATGGCGCTCCTGGAAACAGGCAGCCTTCAGTCCGCCGCCATTTGTTTCAACACTGCACTTCGCAGGGACCCGGAAAATCCATCCATACTTTACAATTGCGGCCGTATGTCATTGCTCGCAGACGATTTGCAGGGTGCTCTGGACTTCTTTCTTGCAGCAACTGCCATTGACCCGGATCACTTTGGAGCAAGAATAGAAACTGCGCGAACATATGGTATGATGGAACGGCATTCGGAAGCTGAACAGGCAGCACTGGCTCTTCTTGCCACATACCCCGGAGATGTGGAAGCTCTTGAGATACTGGCCCTGTCATGTTCCGCACAGGGAAGATATAATGAAGCTCTGGATATCCTCAGCGAGATACTTGTGCTCCGGCCGAACCATATGAGAAGCATTCTGGGGGTGGCAGAATGCCTTTACATGCTTGAAGATTCCTCAGGTGCACTGGATCAGTATCGTTACTTCATGTCTTTACTGGAGGACACCGCAGGCACATCACGAATAAGGGAGAGAATTGCAGAACTGGAGAACTCCATTGAATGAACCCTCAGTGAGCATTATGGAGGTTGGGCCCATAGGAACCAACTGCTACGTTCTCACATGTCCCGTTACAGGAGAAGTGCTCGTGATAGATCCGGGGGAGGAGCCGGAACTTATTTCAGAAGGGCTGTCGAGAATTGATAAGATGGTTTATACCCATGGTCACTTCGATCACTCCGGGGGAGCCGCATGGCTTGTGGAAAAATTCTCTCCTGTTACTATGATCCATAAGGAAGATGCTTTTCTTCTAAGCATTGCATCCAGGGCAGCCCGTGAATGGGGTTTCGAGGTGTCTCAGCCGCCTTCGGCAAACATCGAGCTTGAAGAGGGCGATGTCATCCAGTGCGGTAAAATGTCCTTCAGTGTTATTCATACCCCCGGACATTCTCCCGGAAGCATCTGCCTTTACGGTCACAGTATGCTGTTTTCAGGTGATACCCTCTTCAGAGGTTCCATTGGAAGAACCGACCTGCCGGGCAGTTCCGATGCCTCCATGGCTGCATCGCTGAGGAAGATAGCCGAATCGGTTGCACCTGAAACACTGGTTTATCCAGGACACGGACCGTCTACCGATCTGAAGCATGAACTGCAGGGGAATCCATTTCTCGTCTGACGGCACTTGCAACATCTGCTGACTGATTGAATAGTAATGGGGCATAATACTCCGCAAAAGGAGGAAGGCATTGCCTACGGAAAAGATAAAGGAGAAACTGAAATCCGCTGAAAGGCGCATCGCATTTGTTGCATCACAGCTTGAAGGGGTGATGGCCGGAGAGCTGAAGGAAGCCATTTCAGAGATCAGGGAGTCTGTTTCACTCCTTCTACCAGATTCAGAGGAGAAAATCCCCGAGGGAGCTTCCGTTCTTTTCGTTGACGACGAGGAGATCATCCGCAGAATAGGAAGCAAGATACTTTCAAGGGAAGGCTTCAATGTGATTCTTGCTTCAGACGGAAGCGAAGCTCTCGGAGTCTATGAACAGAACAGGGATAACATCAAGTGTGTAATACTTGATCTCGTGATGCCCAAAATGGACGGAATGCAGGCTTTCAGGCAACTTCGTAAAACCTCCCCCAAACTCGGGATAATCCTTACAACAGGTTACGGGGAAGATGAGATAAGAAAAAGGTTTGGAACCCTCAAGCTTCAGGGCTTCCTCCGGAAACCCTTCACTGCAGCCTCCCTGGTCGAAATGGTCAAAGAAGCCATCTCTTACACTGACAAAGGGAAAGTAGAATGACCGTCAAGGGAAACCTTGAGGGCGGTTCCGTTCACAAAAACCTGATGAAACTGCTGGATCGCTCCGGTGTATGCGTGCTTATAGCCGCAGGAGAGAACGGCAGGGTTATCAGTGCCAATGAGACAGCGTGTTCATTCCTTAACGTACCACACGATGAGATAACCGGGGTTCCGGTGGAAGAACTGATGCGCTCCTATTACGAGGAGGGCCTGCCGGTGGACAGGGAGCTTGTAGAAGAGAATTCAGTGGTCTACCAGGTGTTTTCTTTCAGGGGGGGGTCATTGGATGCAGCCGCGTCGGAAGAAGATCTTAAACGCGTGATCCGTGACCTGGATGACCTCTATTTCAAGACCACTATGAATGGTATCGTTATCAGCGTCAGCCCCTCAGTGGAGAAATTTGCAGGCTATAAACCTTCCGAGGTCATCGGTCAGTCCATTCTCGGCTTTTACAAAAACCCGGAGGATCGGGAATATTTACTGAAAGACCTGCAAAATACAGGCATACTGAGTGAGTATGAGCTGCAGCTGGTTCGCAAAGACGGAACCTGCGTGTATACAAGAGGTTCCATACACATAGTCTACGATGACCAAGGGAAGCCTCAGTTCATTGAGGGTCTCATCACCGACATCACAAGGTCCAAAAAGCTCGAGGAAGAGCTGAAGAGCAGCAGCGAGTATTTCAGACAGGTGGTGGAGAGCGTTCCTGATGCAGTGATAACCATAGACAGACAGGGGCTTGTCACCAGCTGGAACAGAGAAGCTTCGAACATCTTCGGATGGACTCCGGAAGAGGCAATGGGCAGATCGCTTGATGACCTGGTGAGAACCGAATCCGGGAAAAACGAAATAGAATCTTTGAAGGTCATAGAAGGAGAGGTAGTAAAGGGTCTCGAATGCACCAGGCGGGGGAAAATGCCCGGGGAGAAAAAGGTGTTCGTTTCCGTTGCCCCTATTGTGATCAATGGTGAATCCATGGGAGCAGTGGGTATTTACACCGATCTTTCAGACAGAGAAAGCATTCTCGAGAAGCTCAGGGCAAATCAGGTCAGGTTCAAAAGCATCACGGATTCCGCACAGGACGCGGTTATCATCATGGATGAGAACGGGTGCATATCCTTCTTCAACGGATCTGCAGAGAGGATGTTCGGTTATCACAGGACCGAAACCATCGGGAAACGTCTTCACAAGCTTTTGGCTCCGGAAACCTACGGAGAAATGTTCGAAATGGGTTTCCCCGATTTCAGGAAAACAGGCAGGGGTATCGTAATAGGCAGGGTGATGGAAATGGAGGGCAGGAGGAAAGACGGAACGGTTTTTCCTGTGGAGGTTTCCGTTTCCTCCTACTACACCGAAGGCGGCTGGCATGCAACCGGTATTCTCAGAGACATCACCGACCGCAAGAGAACGGAACTGGAGCTGATAGAAGCAAGAGAAGGCGCTCTTAATGCTGTGAGGACAAAGTCGGAATTCCTGGCGAACATGAGCCATGAGATAAGGACTCCCCTCAATGCCATCATAGGTACCACGGACCTTCTGTGGGAAACAAACATCGACCAGCGCCAGAGAAACTACCTCCGGGTATGCCGGAATGCGGGGGAGAACCTGCTGGCCCTGATAAACGACATACTGGATATATCAAAGGTGGAGGCCGGAAGGGTCGAACTTGAAAACATCCCCTTCGATCTTTGTGAAACAGTGGAGAAAACATGTGAAACCCTTGCCCTGAGAGCCCATGAAAAAGAGCTGGAACTGAACAGCAGAATTCTTCCCGGAACGCCAAGATGGGTAATAGGTGACCCTTCAAGACTGCGGCAGATACTCATTAACCTCATAGGAAACTCCATCAAGTTTACCGAAAAGGGGGAGGTTACCGTAACCGTAGGCCGCAACCCGGATAAATCAACGTATTTCTCGGTGAAGGATACGGGGATAGGCATTCCCGAGGGTAAACTGGAATCCATTTTCATGAGTTTCACACAGGCGGACACTTCTCATACCAGAAGATTCGGCGGCACCGGACTTGGCCTTACCATATGCAGGAAGCTTGTTGAATTAATGGACGGCACCATATCTGTGAGCAGTGAATTGAACAGGGGAAGCGAATTCACCTTTTCAGTACTCCTCGAGGAAGCAGCGCCCCGCGAAGCAGATGCAAGGGATGGGAGCAGAGAATCACTGCAGGGAGTGAAAGCCCTGGTGGTGGACGACAACGAAAGCAACAGAGCCATTCTCAGGGAAATACTTGAAGGATGGAATGCGGCGGTATCCCTTGCGGAAAACGGCAGCGAAGCCGTTAGGATACTTGAAAATGAATCTTTCGATGTTATCCTCCTTGACTGCTCCATGCCCGGGATGAACGGTTTCCAGGTTCTGGAGGAGTTGAAGCAGCTGGGAATATCCCGGGACCCCGTGATCATGATGCTCAAAGCCGACGGCAGCGCGGAAGGAACCGGTGAGTGCCGTAAATTAGGAATACAGAGGTATGTTTTCAAACCGGTGCGCAGACTGGAACTGAAGGAGATGATAAACTCCCTTCTCAGCGGCAAACCGGGAACGGAAACAGAAGTATCAGCCGTCGTGGAAAGAATTCCAGTTGAAGACAGGAAGCTGAGTATTCTTCTGGCAGAGGATTCACCGGACAACCGTTTCCTTATTATCAAGTATCTGGAGGCATATCCATGGGAACTCAAAGTTGCAGAGGACGGCAGGGAAGCCGTTGATCTTTATGAGAATAGCGAAGCCCCCTTCGACGTGATCCTAATGGACATGCAGATGCCGGTGATGGATGGATACGAGGCCACAAGGGCAATTCGGGCAATGGAATCACGGGAGCAAAGCCAGCACACTCCCATCGTGGCACTTACGGCGCATGCAATGACAGAGGAGATCAAGAAGTGCATGGATGCCGGTTGCGATCTTCACATATCCAAACCGGTTAGAAAGAAAACACTTATCAGGGAACTGAACGACCTGCTTTCAGCAACCGGCGCTAAAGAGGGCACTCCTGAAATAGAGGGTGAAACCGTAATCGATGAAGACTGCACCGCCAGGGTATCCATTGACCTTGAACCGCTTATTCCGGGATACCTGGAAAACAGGAAAAAAGACATACAGACGATAACCGAACATGTGGAGAACGGCAATTTCTCTGAGGCTGCAAGACTTGCCCACAGCATGAAGGGTTCCGGCGGAGGCTATGGATTCGACAGAATTACTGAACTGGGTGCAATGATGGAAATCGCTGCCAGGAATTCTGACGGAGCAGTGGTGCTTTCCGGTCTCGAGCAGCTTAAGCACTATCTAAAAACGGTAAAGATCGAATATGTCGATGAAGACTGAAAAAGTGCTGATCATAGATGATGATCAGGATACGAGAACTCTTCTTTCCCACATACTGAAAAAATGCGGATACCTGACTTTCACCGCAGACAGCGGTGCCAAAGCACTTAAGGTTCTCAGGGAGAACCAGCCCTCCGTTATCCTTCTTGATCTTCTTATGCCTGGAATGAACGGTATGGAGTTCTGCAATACCCTGCAGGCAGACAGGGAACTCTCCAGAATCCCCGTGATCATGGTAACCAGCAAATCCGACGAGAGCACCAGGATCGATGCTTTGAATGCAGGAGTCGCCGACTTCGTTCTGAAATCGGAACTCAACAGGAAAACACTTTTGGAAAAAGTTGCAGGAGTGATCGAAAAAGCTGAAAGCTGGGGGAGACTTGACCAGCCGGTGCAGGGAAACAGGCTGCAGGATTATCAGGGATTTCTGCAGAATGTGATTCAGAAAAGAGATCTTGCGCCGGAGTTGGCTGCATCTTTGATATCAGTACCCCCAAGGGATATTTACAGTGATTTCTCCCATGCGGGGATAGACGGTATGGAAACCGCGAAGCTGATCGCTTCGTTTCTTCACGTTCCGGAATATCCTTACATCGATCCTGACGCAGTGGCTGCGGACATGCTTCCGGCCGCTTTCTCGAGGGCACACCTGGTTCTTGCACTGAACGAGGGACATGATGTGAGATTCGTCACCGCAAACCCCTTTGCACCCCAGCTTCTTGATATGCTCGAATCTCTTACCGGGGCACAGCCGCTGATAGGGGTTACCTCTCCCGAGTGCATTAACGCCCTTCTCCGCAAGGATGCTGAAGAAAGCGGAGATTCGTCTCTGGGAGATATCGATACGGAGGCGGAAGATTCGGATATCATTGAAGAAGTGACGGAATTCAACGGAGCCATAGATATAGCGGAGAAACCCTCCGAAGATGACATTAGAAAATTCCCCATAAGGTACATTGCTGACAGCATTCTCTATTCGGCTGCTTCAGAGGGAGCCAGCGACATTCACATCGAACCGAAGCCTGAAAAGATCCTTGTGCGATTCCGTGTGGATGGCGACATGCGGGATATGTTTACCCTGAAGAAAAAAACCGGCTCCATTCTTATAAGCAGATTCAAGGTCCTTGGTGAAATGGATATAGCAGAAAGAAGGAAACCCCAGGATGGAATTGCCGAAGCGAGAATAGCGGGTAGAAGTTTTAAGATGCGCTTTGCCACAACTTCCACCCCCCAGGGGGAAAGCCTGATAATCAGAATGCTGGACCTGTACGCAAAACCGAAAAAGCTTACCGAACTGGGAATGACCCTGAAACAATCGGAAGCAATGTATGAGATATCAAGCCAGAACAGCGGCGCTATAATCGTATGCGGACCCACAGGAAGCGGTAAAACAACAACCCTTTACAGTCTTATATCACACATAGACATAAAGAACAGAAGCCTCATGACCATCGAGGATCCCGTGGAATACAGGATACCCTATGCGAATCAGCAGCAGGTCAATGAGAAGGCAGGGGTTACATTCGAGGCCCTCCTGCGTTCAGCGGTCAGGCAGGACCCTGATATAGTCTACCTGGGGGAGGTCAGGGACACCTTCAGCGCAAGAACATGTCTTGATCTTGCAAGTACCGGACACATGACCCTCTCCACTCTTCACAGTTCGAACACCTCCACTGCCTTGTTCAGACTGGAGAGGCTTGGGATCTCCCGTGACGATGCAGCTGACAATCTTCTGGGAGTTCTTGCTCAGCGCCTTTTGAAGAGCCTCTGTCAGAGCTGCCGGAGGATGAAGCCCATTACAGATGAAGAACGTAAAAAGCTGCTTCCTTTTACAACTGACATTCCCGGGGAGATTCCCCATCCTGAAGGATGCCCCAAGTGTAATTTTACCGGCTATTCAGGACGGCAGGGAGTCTATGAGCTTATGAGGTTCAATCCTGTGGTTACGGAGATCATCAAGAATGCAAGCTCCATACCTCAGATGAGGATAGATCTTCAGAAAGCCGGCCAGTTCCTTCTGAGCGACCATGCCATAATGAAAATGGAACAGGGTCTGCTCTCATTCGATGATGTTTACAGGATAATACTGCTCGAGGAACTGAGACTTACCGGGAAAACCGCATCAGATACTGCTCCGGATACTTCCCCGGCGGAGAATACAGGCAGGCGGAGGATCCTTCTGGTGGATGACGATGACGACTTCAGGCTGCTGGCGGAGAAACTGCTCTCTTCCGCCGACTATGAAGTGGAGCAGGTCTCCGACGGTGTGGAAGCCATAGTTAAACTTAACAGCAGCAGCTTCCATCTTATCCTTTCGGACATAGACATGCCCGGTCTCGACGGCTTTACCATGCTTCAGGCCCTTCAGAGTAAAAACCTTACCACGCCACTTGTGTTCCTAACCGCCAATGACAGCCTCGACAAGGAAGAGAAGGGTTATGAGCTGGGTGCCATCGATTACATCAGAAAACCAATCAGGAAAAAATCATTTCTGGCCCGTGTCCAAAGAGCACTTTCAGGTAACTGAGCGTGAGATGGAACGGAATATGAAGATTCATGTTATGATAAGTGAAATTCTGACAACGTCATTTTCTTAAGCGGAGGTAATCTATGACTGCTTTGTTTCTGTTGGCCATTATCGGAACATGGGGATCCGATGTCCCTTCAGGGAACTGGGTTTCTCTTGGAGGCTCCTTTCGGGAAGCACCTGCTGTTGAAGTTATGGAAGCTGATCTGAATCATGTAACGGTTCATTTGCAGCTGCCCGGATATGCCACCTGCAGTGAAATGGGCTATACCAGACTGGACCTGCCTGAATACGGATGGAATCTGGATACTCCCGCAGGAGAGCCGGAGCTGCCCTTCGTCCCGGTGGTCATCGGACTCCCGGCAGGTATGGAAGCTTCTGTCAGTCATGTTGAAGCAGTCTGGACAGATGCGGGAACCGGAACCATCTATCCCGTTCAGCAATTGAGGTACGATAATGAAGCTGAACCCTTTACCTTTACAGAGCTCTCCGGTGATCTTCAAGGGTCTTACCCTGCAGGCATTCTTTCCCTTGGCGAGCAGGGAACCTGGGCAGGCGTCAACACCGTGGTTCTTCAGTTCAATCCCTTCAGCTGGAATTCCGATAACGGTGAACTGCAGGTGGCATCATCCATCACCGCAAGGATCGATTTCACGGGAAATCAGGAATTTCAGCCTTCTTTGAGGCCCAGGGTGGCTTCAATGCATCAGTCGAGGATACTGAACTACGAATCACTGTCGATACCTGTGGATGCCTCACCGGTATCCATTGATGATGTGGTCTATGTTGTTGTGGTACCACCTGATAACCTTGAAACGATAACGCCGCTCATAGCAATGGTCAACTCCATTGGTCATCATGTTCACATCATTGAAATGGAAGAGGGTTCCACCAGCTTTCAGATCAAATCCGCCATCAACGGTGTTTATCAGCCGGGAATAACCCGATTCGCTCTGATCGCCGCAAGGCATCAGCAGCTGGAATCCAAAGACTACAGCAGTTTCTACGGTGATTTCTACTATGAATGTCTGGACTCGGACAATCTTCCTGATATTGCCGTGGGAAGGTATCCCGGTAATTTCACTCAGCTTGAGAATCAGACTGCGAAAACCATGTCCTACATAACCTGGTCCGGAACCCCCGGTGAGCCTTCCCTTCCTGCGAAGGTAATTCTTGCAGCCCACGAACAGGATTATCCGGGCGGTTACACCGCGAACAGTAACGCTGTAAAAGACTGGACCTACACACTGGCCGACCCGGTATTCGAAACCTGCTACCCGCCTGAGGGAGGAACCGAAGAGCAGGTACAGAACGCCATAGATGCCGGAGTGGGGATAGTGAACTACCGGGGCCATGGCTCGAACACCACATGGCAGTGGTCGCCGGGTTGGAACGCCGGTTCTATTTACGGTCTTGCCAACACTCATTTCCCGCCGGTATTCAATGTATGCTGCAGCAACGGCAACCATTCAGAGATCTATAATTGTCTCAGCGAGAGCTGGATGGACGGACCGGGCGTGGGTGCCAGCGGTAATATCGGCGCAAGCGCTCCTTCGCTTACCACAGTTAACAACAGGATGCAGCGGGTTCTTTTCTGGGAAATATTCGATAACGGAAATACCTGTGCAGGCGAAATGTTTGCGGCCTCTCAGACGGACATAATACAAACCCAGGGAGCAGGGGGCACCAACAACTCGAGAATGTATCACTGGTTCGGGGATCCATCCATGGACATACCCAACAGCGATGAACCCGGAGTCCCCTTCGCCATGGAGATCGACGCACCGGAGGCTCTGAACACCGGAGAGAACAATCTGGTTCTTACGGTAACATCCGGCGGGGCACCTGTTGAGGCGGCGGTGGTAACCGTCACAGATGGAATAGGTAACCACCCTGACCATCCTGAAACCTTCTACGTCCAGGATATCACCGATGCATCCGGCCAGGTGACCCTCAGCTTCACGGCCATGGAGGGCAAGGATCTCTACTACGGGGTAAGACTGCACAATTACGCTTCGGTTACAGGTACCATAAGCATTACCACAGAGGGTATCGAAGGGGGAGAACCGCAGCTCACAAGACTGCTGTCCGTTACACCGTCTCCAGCTTCCGTTTCTGCGGCTGTGTCCTTTCAGGCTCCTGCGGGAACACCGGTCAAGCTGAAAATCGTTGACCTCACAGGAAGAACCGTTGCCGTGATTCATGACCGGCCAGCTCCGGGAGGAGTGCACTCAGTGGAAGTTGACACAGGGGACATGCTTCCGGGCATCTACTTTGCCGTTCTTCAGTCAGAGGGATACACTGCAGCGGAGAAGATGACAGTTGTACGTTAAATTACTCCTGGCCCTTGTTCTGCTCTCCGTCTCATGCATGACGGAAGCGGAGGAAGCACTTGAATTCCCCAACTATGTCCAGGCATCCGTATCCCTGCCGGGTGAGATAAACGTGAAACCTGTTTTCTCACTTGCTCAGAACTATTCCGTTGCCGCCGTTGACGACAGCCTGTACCACATGGAGCTGCGTCACGGGAGAATTCATGGAAGGACCGGTCTTCCCGGAACTGTAACCGCCCTTGCCAGGGGAAACGGCGGCTCGTATTTCGCAGTGGCAGGAGATCATCTCTGCAGAATAGACGGGTTCGAACTGTCAGCCGCCGTTCCGCTTTCACAGCAATGCATTGCTCTCAGCGTCTGCGGTGATAACCCCATTCTCCTCATGGAGGACGGAACCCTTGCGCTTCATGATTCATCGGATCTGTCTCCCATGGCACAGGAAATGCCGGAACTATCTGACATAGAATTCATTCAGGGATATAGCGGAATGGTTTGCATTGCCTCCCGGGGGAATATGGAAACCATTTCCGTGCCTGATTTCAGGAAAACGGCTGAAAGCACCGTAGGCGGCAATATCGTTTTCCTCCAACGGGCCGGAACGGAGAATCTCATTTTCTCATGTGATTCATGGAACGAAGCCGCAAGCTGCTCTCCGGAGGATCTGGTCATAGAGAAAATGTTCACATTCCCCGTTGCCCCGTCAGATGCTGCAGCTGACAGTTCCGTGGCTTATATCTACGGTGTCGTACCGGGTTCAGGTGTGCAGGTATGCAGGGAGAGCGGAGAAATAGCCTGGAGATCACAATCCTATGAAGACGGCTCCATGGTGGTTCTTTCAGACGATTGTGAAACCGCGGTGATCACCTCCGGAAGCCGGCTGGACATACTTATTCTCTGAGGACTACCTTTCGGGAATCAGTATATCCACCATGGATGAATCTCTGCGAACCGTGAGGCTCAGTGCCTCTGATGTGTTCTGGATCAGCACTTTGAACGCCTCGGGGTGGAAAACCCGGTCTCCGTTTATTTCCGTTACTATATCACCTTCTCTAAGTCCGCACTGTTCAGCAAAGGAGTTCCCCTGAACATCCAGGATCAGAATACCCTGAACCGAAGACAGGCCTGAAGTTGCCGGCATTGCGGTTACTCCGAATGGTCTGCTTCCCATTCCAGCGTCGGTGAGAAGGGTTTCCACCCAGAAGTACCAGAGGTTACACGGCACCAGAGCCATCAGTTCACCTCTTCCGTCTCCCGGGTCGAATGAGCCTGTAATAATTCCGGTAAGTGCGTTGCAGGAATCGAAGACCGGTGCGCCCATGAGCTCCGGAGAAGGCGAGCAGGCCAGAAGCAGCGCCCCGTCGTCCAGCTCTTCCATGGGAAAGGTCCTTACCGCTGAGAAACCGGTGGGATGGTTGGCTATTATCAGCAGGGATGAACCGTTAGGGGGCGAGGTATTCCTCGGCTGCTCCCAGGTCTGGAAAAGTGTATCACTGAAAACAAGCATGGAAAGACCCATGTCCCTGAAGGATATGATGGAGTCGGGGTAGATTCTCAAACCCTTGTTTACTATAAAAACATCGCTGTTCCTGGTGAAAGCATCCAGGGATACCGCATGGCTGGGTGACACTGCCACTCCACTGCATATCTCCACAAGTCCGCTGGCTGAGGACTCTCTGCCCACAGAAACGGCAGGAGACTGGAGCACATCGCTGAAAAAGCCGGTGGAAGCAAGAAGAGCCAGTATGACAGCGGTCATATTAAGTTCAGAATGTGGTTACCGATGAGGGTCTGGAGTAGGCCATCACAGGTGCAGGGGTATAGCTCACCGTTTCTTCGGATGTGACTACAGGCTGGTCCGCAAGGCGTGATGATTCAGCTCCTGAACCTCCGTGCAGCAGCAGCAGAGCCGCTGCGGCAAAGGGTATAACGGCGGCTGCCTTCCAAAGGGGAAAACTTCTGGAGGAACCTTTGAGAGGAGAACGGTCGTAGTCCCCTGAAGCGATCCTATCCATTACCGCATGGTAAATGCCCTCGGGAGGTATGGGTTCATCCAGGGCGGCCACCTCACTGGATATGGAACTGTTGAGAAGCATGGCCTTTCTGCATGAGAAACAGCCGTTAAGATGAAACCGGAGGAGCTGCTCCTGTTCCGGATCAGCCTCGCCGTCAAGAATAGAATCCATTAGAAGAAGGGCTTCTTCACACTTCATTTCCACATCTCCCAGACCTCTTCCAGGGATTCACGGAGTGAGGCCCTGGCCCGATTTATCCTGGATTTGACCGTACCTATTCTAATGCCCAGGACTTCTGATATCTCCTCATATGTAAGACCCTGCTTCTCCCTGAGGAGGAAAGGTTCTCTGTAGTGTTCAGGAAGCTCGTTAACGGCCTCTTCTATACTTGCTGCAAGTTCCCTGCGGCCTTCCCGGTAGTGGGGAGTCATGTTGCCGCTGCCCTTTAAAACAACCTTTTCAAGGGGTATCATGGTCCACCTGGAGCGGCGGCGCCACTCCTTCTTAGCCAGATTGCTGGCAATTGTAAATATCCATGTGACAAGAGGTCTTTCCGGATCGTAGTTGTTCCTGTAGCGGTAAACCCTGCAGAACGTCATCTGAAGCTGTTCCTCAGCGTCTTCCTCGTTTCCCAGCATGCGTATAAGATGGGAATAAAGGGGTCTTTCGAATCGCCTGACCACTTCCGCAAAAGCATCCTGATCGCCTTTGCAGAGATCGATCATAAGCTGGGAATCAGTTCTTGAATCCTTTTCGGAACCTTTTTTCAAAGCATTCATCCTCAGCATGCGTGCAACCTCCACGTTACGTAATCTAAACAGCTTTACCCTCAAGGGGTAGATTTGTTCCAAGGTTGACCCGGGGGAATTCTTTTCACAGAAATAGGGACTATGAAAAGCAGAAAATCCGGAATATTCCTCAGAACCATCTCCTTTGTGAAACCGTATAAGTGGAGCGTGGTTCTGTCCATTCTTTTTGCAATGGTTTTCGCTGCATCAAGCGGGGCTACCCTGGCAATGATACTGCCCATATTCGACGACGTTCTGGGGGGCAGGGAAGACCAGTCCGTTCTCACTCTGGAACAGGCAATGTCCATTACAGCAGGTCCACCACTTGCCAGGGCGGGAGACGCAATTGCATCGGGAGATCTTTCCGCCGCCGGTTCCGCCTTGTCCCAGGTGCCGGGAGCATTCCTGGAAGGTCTTCATCAGGCTTCACCTTCAGAGGCACTTCTTGCGGTTATCATTACAATGATCGCAATGATATTCCTGAAGAACCTGTCGTTTTTCCTCCAGACATACTTCGTTTCCACCGTTGAGGAGGGAATGCTCAGGGATTTGCGTTCCAGGGTCTACAGCCATCTCCTCAAACTTGATCTGGGGTATTTTGCCAGAAGCCGTTCCGGAGAATTGACAAGCCGTTTGACAGCGGATGTGGTGAGGATAAAGAGTACCGTTACCCAGTCACTTATAAGCTCGGTGAGACAGGTTCTTCTTCTGGTGGTTTACTTTTCGCTTACACTGTGGGTATCCTGGAAACTCACAATGATAACCCTGCTGGTGCTCCCTCCCAGTATGGCCATGATCATAATGCTCGGTAAAAGCCTGAGAAGAAAAAGTCACAGAGCACAGGAAAAAATGGCTGATTTCGCAAGTTTTCTAATGGAAACCATAACAGGCGTCAGGGTGGTCAAGGCATTTGCCATGGAACACTTCGAAGAGAAACGCTTCATGAAGAGTGTAAATGCTCACATGAAGTACGAGATCAAACTGAGAAGGATGAAAGCCCTCTCCGGACCGGTTACGGAGTTTCTTGGAGCAGTTGCCGCTGGGGTAATACTCTGGTTCGGTGGAAACTCGGTTATAGATGGAACGGGGATGTCCGCCGGAAAGTTCATGGTGTTCCTGGCCGCAGCCCTCAGCATGATGGACCCGGCCAAGGGTCTCAGCAAGGCGTATGCATCCATAATGTCAGGTCTTGCAGCGGGAGAAAGGGTGTTTGGCATTCTGGACACTGAACCGGCCATCAGGGAGGCTTCCAGTCCTGTGGTTCCCAGCGGTCTGCATGAGTCTATCGTCTTCGACCATGTAACCTTCGGATACGACCCGGAAGTTCCCGTGCTCAGTGACATAGACCTGGAGATAAAGGCAGGTGAGATAGTTGCCCTCGTAGGTCCCAGCGGCGGCGGGAAGAGCACCCTGGCAGACATGATCCCCCGTTTCTACGACCCGGACAGGGGCAGGATACTTCTTGACGGAGTGGATCTGAGGGATTTAAGCATTGCAGGTCTGCGCGGTCTTCTGGGCGTGGTGACTCAGGAAACCGTTCTCTTCAACGATTCGGTTTTTAACAATATTGCATACGGTGCCTTGAACATTCCCTTCGAAGAGGTGCATAAAGCAGCACAGGTGGCTAACGCCCTGGAATTCATCGAAGAGCTTCCGGAGGGTTTCGACACGGTGATAGGAGAGAGGGGAATAACACTTTCCGGTGGTCAGAGACAGCGGCTGGCAATAGCCAGGGCAATTCTGAAAAATCCTCCCCTTCTCATTTTCGATGAGGCCACCAGCGCACTTGATACAAAAAGCGAACAGCTTGTTCAGACCGCCATAGACAAACTGATCCAGGGCAGGACCTCCCTGGTCATAGCCCATCGCCTCAGCACAATAAAGAAGGCTTCGAGGGTGCTGTACATAGAAGACGGCAGAATTCTCGAAGAGGGTACCCACGAGGCTCTCCTTGCCTTGAACGGACGGTACAGGAACCTCTGGGAACTGCAGTTCTCCCATGGCTGACAGATACCTTGCGGTTAGACTGCACTCCCTCGGGGACGTGGTTCTGGCATCGGGAACGGTGAGTGCCATGGCCGGGGAAGGTGAAACCGTATTCGTAACAGCTCCCATATATGCACCCGTTGCGAAAAGAATTCCGGGGAAAATCACCGTTAAGACCGTTTCAGGGTGGCGAGACCTGAGAAAAGCGTCGGACAGCTGTACCAGGATCGTGGATCTGCAGAATAACCTTACCACGGGAATAGCGTTTCTGGGCAGGAACCCCCTCAGGTACTCACTCTGCAGAAGAAAAAGAAACTCCATCCTTCACGGGGCAGATGAATCAATGGAGTGGAGGGCCCTTGAATACATGAAGACCGCAGGGCTATCCGGTGATCCCACCCCTGTGCTTCTGCGAAGAAGCCATCCCGTTCCGGGAAGCACCACCATAGGTATAGTCATTGGAGGAAGATGGCCCATGAAAGCCATCCCTCATGGTGTAGTTGCCGAACTGGCAAGGCTGTTCTGCGATTTGCTGGGAGCCAGAGTGTTTCTGATAGGTGCAGAAAAGGACATGAAACTTGCGGAAGCAGCATCTGAGGAATGCGGTTACAGGAATGTTGTTTCTGTTGCAGGTGAGGGTGGAATAGAAAAACTATTGGAAAGAATCGAGATACTGGATCTGCTGGTTACTCCTGATTCAGGACCCGCTCACATAGGAATAGCCCTCGGGGTTCCTACACAGGTGGTTTTTACGGCAACGTCGCCGGCCCTGGGATTTTACCGTAATGGTTATCCCGGTTTGTATGCGGTTCCAGGGGTCAGCTGCAGACCCTGTCACAGGCATGGGGGTACCAGATGCAGGGAAGGTGACGAGCAGTGCAGGAAAAGACTCATTCCAAGACAGATGTTTCAGGAGGCGCTTTGCCTGATGCAATGAACACTCCGATGATGAAACAGTATCTGAAAATAAAGGAAGAACATCCTGATTCTGTGCTTCTATTCAGAATGGGTGATTTCTATGAAACCTTCCTGGACGATGCGAAGAAAGTTTCATCCATTCTGGGTATTGCCCTTACTGCAAGACAGAAAGGCAGCGACAAAGGTTCTGGAATACCTCTGGCAGGTTTTCCGCACCATGCCCTGGATGGATATCTGACCAGACTGGTTAAGTCAGGATGCAGGGTGGCAATATGTGAACAGACTGAAGATCCCAGGAAAGCATCAGGTCTGGTCAGACGCGATGTGGTGGAAATAGTTACTCCCGGTACCCTGGTGAGCGGTTCCGCGCTGGATGAAAGGTCAGAAGCCCTTCTTGCCTCGGTGAACAGAATCGGCGGCAGGGCAGGCATAGTGATCTGCGATCTTTCCACAGGGGATATAAGGGCAGCTTCAGTGGCTTCGAAGGATCTTAAGGATGAGCTGGCACGGCAGAACCCCAGGGAAGTTCTGGTGCCGGACACTCTGGAGTTCAACCCTCCGGAGGGCTGCGAAGCTACCATTCTGGATTCCTGGAAATTCGATCCCTCTTCCGGTGAGAGGGAAACGGTTCACTTCTTCGGTCTGGCGGCTCCCGACGGTTTCGGGATCAGCGGCATGCCCGAGGTTATCTCCTCCCTTGGGGCACTGCTCTCATACATCGGCCACACAAAACCCTCCGGTGTCTCACATCTGGAGTTCAGGGGTCTTTACAGTCACAACGAGAACCTGATAGTGGACAGAACCAGTTCACGGGCACTGGGAATAGTTGATTCCCCTCCGGGTGAAGAGGAAGCGGTGCTGGCACTGAGAACAGACAGTACCGTCACTGCAGGCGGCGGCAGACTGTGGAGAAACTGGCTCAACTCTCCTCCCGTTAACCCCGATACGATAAACGAAAGGCACTCTGCAGTTGAAGACCTTCTGCTCTCAGGCGAATATCACCGCATAAGAGGTCTGCTCGGAGAGATCACCGACCTGGAGCGGCAGGGGGGAAAGCTGGGCACCCTCAGGGCTGGTCCAAGGGATCTCAAATCCATAGAGAAAACCGCAAGACTTCTGCCTGACATATTCGGCATTCTTTCAGAAAGCAGCTCATCACTTCTTAGAGATCTCGCCGCCACGAATCCTCTGGAGGATGTGGCTGAAAGAATAGGCAGAACCCTTGCAGATGATCCTCCTGCACGAATTGCTGACGGCGGTTTCGTGAGGAAAGGTTTTTCAAGTGAGCTGGACTCCCTCAGGGAGATAAAGAGCGGAGGACGCCGGTGCATGGAAAAGATGGTTGCCGCAGAGCAGAGCTCCACCGGCATCAGCAGGATGACTCTGGGCTTCAACAGGGTATTCGGGTACTACATTGAGGTTTCAAAATCATCTGTGGACAGGGTTCCGGAACATTACATAAGGAAACAGACCCTTGTGGGCGGCGAACGTTACATCACTCCGGAACTGAAGGAAATGGAACAGAGGATACTGAACGCTAACGAGGAGATAGCCTTACTGGAGGGGGAGATATTCAATGAACTCCTTCATGATACCGCAGAGGCTGTTCACAGAATAAAGGAGGCTGGAAGGGCACTTTCTGCAGCTGATGTACTCTGCTCACTGGCCCATATTGCAGGCAGCCGAGGCTGGATACGTCCCGAGGTTTCACACAGGCCGGGGCTTTTCATAGAAGAGGGAAAGCATCCTGTGCTGGAAGATCTTCTTCCCGCCGGCGAATGCGTTCCCAACTCCATTCTCCTCTCTCCTGAAAGGCGCATACTTCTTGTTACAGGACCGAATATGGCAGGAAAGTCCACCTATCTGAGACAGGCTGCCCTTCTGGTCATACTTGCCCAGAGCGGATCTTTCGTTCCCGCTTCCAGAATGGCTTTCAGCCCGGTTGACAGGATTTATACAAGGATAGGTTCGGCGGACAGACTTTCCAGAGGACAGTCCACCTTCCTGGTGGAGATGGCCGAGGCGGCTTCGCTTCTGAACGGAAGCACAGAGAGAAGCCTTGCCATACTGGACGAGATCGGAAGGGGGACCAGCACATATGACGGTCTTTCCATAGCATGGTCCATGATCGAATATCTTCACGATAATCCGGAGCACAGACCAATGGTTCTCTTCGCCACCCATTACCATGAACTCACTTCCCTTGCAGCAAGACTTCCCCTTTGCGACAACGCCAATGTCAAAGTGAGGGAGACCGGCAGGAAGATATCATTCCTCTACACCGTGGAACCCGGGGCTGCAGACAGGTCCTACGGAATTCATGTGGCGTCAATGGCCGGTGTTCCTTCGCAGGTGGTCAAAAGGGCGGAAAGGGTTCTGGCTGACCTGGAAAAGGGAAGACACATGCTTCCCGCAGGAGGCAGTGGTGAGAACGGGCAGATGAGCCTTCCACTTTCGAACCCCGAGCACCCGGTGCTCGAGGAAATCCGAAGCATCGAACCCGATGCCCTAACGCCCAAAAAAGCACTGGACCTGATCTATGCCCTGAAGGACAGACTTGACTCATGAAACGGGTCATGAAATAATACCTCGTAAAACATACTCTTTTGGGGGATTTTATGAAACACATTTTCTTCCTTGTACTTCTGGCTCCAGCGGCATTCTGCGGGTCCGTTGTGCAGACCTTCGACGCCCCGGATACCGGAATAACCGGTCTGGCATGGGGGGACGGCGTTCTCTGGGCGGTGGACGGAACCACCCAGTACATCTATGGTATCGATCCTGATAACGGCAATGTCACCACCTCATTCTACGTAACTGACCAGACATCCACCTATAACCCCGTTGCAGGCGGTCTTGCCTACGGAAACAATACCATCTACCTCGCCATGCACAGCGGAACCCAGTACGGTAAAATGTACAAGTACGACGCTTCAGGTTCATTTCTGGGAATGTTCGACGTATACTGTTGAGGCGGTACCGTAAGCTCGTCGGTGACGGGCGCAGCCTTCAACGGATCCACTATTTATGCCTTCGGTAATATCTACGGCAGCACCACTCAGTTCTCAGTTCACAAATACACAACATCCGGTTCATCATCGGGACAGTACATGAATCAGCTGGATTTTCCCGGTCTTCAGCCTGCGGTCTACGACATAGCCTACTCTGCCAGCGGAATGTGGGTTGCAAGGGATGAATCCGACAGCCCCATACTCAGGTACAACACCAGCGGAGCGGTTACCGGATATGTCATGGGTACCGATGTTCCCGCAGCCGCCGGGCTGGCAGTGGACGATGACGGGTATCTATGGGTAAGCGATCCTGATAATGACAAGATCTACAAGGTTGATACCACCACCTCCATAGACGAAAATACAGCCGGGGTATCTGCCGCAAGGACCATTCTTCCAGGTGCGAATCCCTTCAGTTCACTTACCGTTGTAAGTGTGCAGGGCTTCAACGGGGGAGCATACGCAGAACTCTTCGATACCACAGGCAGAAGAGTACAGTCGGGCTCCGTTCAGGATGGTTCATTCACGGTGAACGGCAGCCTTCTGCCCGCCGGCACCTACATTCTAAGAATATCCGATTCAACGGGCTCTTCATCGGTAAGGCTCTGTAAATACTAAGAGAAAAGGGGGAAAGGGTGTAAAAGCCTTTTCCCTCTCTATTTGCACAAAAGGTAAACAGGTGTTTACATTGCCTCCTGAATCACATATAATGCTTCAGGAGGTGAAAGAAATGAAAGAGAAATACAGAATCGAATCAGAAACTGGAACGGTACAGGTGCCGGTGGTCTGGGCTTCGCTCAGGGGCCCCCTGGGAAGCAGAAGGGCAGGGCTCATTGCCTGTGCGGATAACGAGGAGGTAAGGGAGATCCTATCTTCGGGAATGCTGTACATCCACGGCTCCCCTTTACAGGGGAAAACCCTCTTCAGAGTTGAGAGCTGCCGCAGGGCCAGAATTCCCGGATGCATGTTCATATCGGCAATAGAAGCCGTAGATCCGCTAAGGTGCCGCGAGAATGACATACTGCGGGAGATTCGTTCCATTCTTGAACTTGGGTCATGCGAAGACACTGAATATCCCTGCAGTCAAGCTTGCTGAAGCCCCCCGGAGGTTGGAAAAAAACTCACGAGCGCTAATATTCCCCTGTTAACACGGTTTTCTCTTTTCTGGGGAGTGTGCCATCAAACAGGAAGGTATAAGCCTTTTCCTCCCGGCGTTCAACGAGGAGGAAAACGTTGAATTCATGGTTAATTCTGCCGCCTCCGTTCTGGAAGACATTACCGGCGGCAGGTGGGAGATCATAATCGTAGACGACGGCTCAACTGATTCCACCGCAGCCATAGCAGAAAAACTTTCCAAGACAGATTCACGGGTAAGGCTTGTTTCGCATGGCTGCAACAAAGGTTTCGGCCGTGCCGTTCGTACTGGAATTGAATCTTCCGGAATGGAGTGGATCTTCTACACCGATTGCGACGGCCAGTTCGACCTTCAGGAACTGTCCCTTCTATGGCGGGAAAGGAACAGGGCTGATATCATATCCGGGTTCAGAAGAAAACGTAAGGATCCGGGCATGAGGCTTTTTTACTCCCTTATGTGGAACACACTGACAACCATGCTGTTTCTAAGATCCTTCAGGGATGTGGACGCTTCTTTCAAACTCTACCGCGCATCGATATTCCAGAGGATCAAACCCCGGTCCACCTGCGGAGTCATTGATTTCGAGATACTCACACTGGCAAGGGACATGGGCTACAGAGTACTGCAGATTCCTGTTTCCCATTACCCCAGGCGGGCTGGAACCGTGTCATTCGAGTCAGTTCGCACCGGCTTCATAGCCTGGGTAAGGATCCGTCCAATACTGGAAATGTTCAGCCAGCTCATGGCATTCCGCAGAAGAACATGGAAGGGCGAGGTATAGCCATGCAGGCTGTCCTTGTAACTCCTCTTCCTCCTCAGCCCACAGGTCTTGCCGACTATGCCAGAAGGATCATTCATCTTACATCGGAACACGTTGAGTGGACAGCCGCTTATCCCGAGGGGGCAGAACCCATTCCTGAATGTCCCTGCAAGCCCATCGGTGAGCTTACCCACGAAGAACTCACTGGAACCCTTGTGTATCAGGCGGGTAATTCCCCCCACTGCACCCAGGTGCTGGATACTCTTCAGCGTTACCCGGGTAAAGTGCTCTTCCATGAGACGAACCTCCATCATGTGCTTAGACAGAGGGCCCACACCACCGGCAACTGGAAAGAATACGAGGAGCATATACGAACTGATTACGGCTCAAGGACCGCTCATGTGCTCAAAACAATGGGTAGGAAAGCACAAAGCCTTCCGGAGTACGACATGAGACTTAGAAATTTCCCCCTTATTGGAAAACTGGGGGAATCCGCCACAGCCATTGCAGTTCTAAGTGATACGGCCAGAATGCAGCTGGAGAAACTCTATCCGGAAAGAAATATAAGAAGAATGGGTTTCCTTGCTGATTTTCTTGACAGGGTGGAACCGCCTGTAACTGACTACCGGGGTACTGTCATAGGGATAGCAGGCACGTTCCACTACGGCAGGAACTGGGAGGCAATGTCCGAAGCTGTGGCAGAACTGCGCAAAACAAGGGATTGCAGGCTTCTTGCAGCAGGGGCCGGCTGGCCTCACACAGGGCTTGAATGGATCAGGGTCACTGGAAGGCTGCCTGATCATCAGTTCAGAAGACAGATAGAACTTTTCGATATTGCACTGGACCTCAGACACGACACATGCAGCGAAACCAGCGGTTCAATGATGGACATACTCAGAAGCGGGAAGCCTGCTGTCATATCGGATCACGGAAGCTTCAGGGACCTTCCCGCCGATGCTGTGCTGAGAATTCCCCACGAATCAGGTGCCCTCGGCGCCTTCGCGGCAATGGAGTACCTGCTGGACAATCCGGACATGGCTCTATCCATGGGGAAGAAAGCGGCGGCTTACTTCGCCAGTGTAAGCGACAGGGAAAAGTGCCTTGCCCAGTGGATGGATTTCCTGGGAGCAGGCAGGGAATGAGCACACGGATACTTCTCTCTGCTGCTCTGGCTGCACTGGCACTTCCCTGGATAATATCCGCATTTGCAGCGGGTACCGTGGGAATGTACGCCGATCCCAGGCATGTTCTTTTCCAGGGCGACAGCGACGTTTACGACTGCATATGGCATTTCAGGTGGATGGAGGACACATCGGCACAGGGCAGCGATCCAAGGTCATACAACGGCAGAACCCTTGCCTGGAACAACATGGGATGGCCCGACCTGTTCCTTGCTTCCATTTTTGGCTGGGGCTACGATACCTCCCTTCTGCTGGGTACGCTTTTCACGGCCCTTGCAGGCTACGTATTCGCCCGTTCATGGGGGCTTGGGAGGAACGGCTCTATCCTGGCCGCCCTCATACTTGCATGGATGCCGGTACGAACCATAAGGATGTACCAGCATTATCCTCTGGCCTCCACAGGTTACGTTCTCATTTCCCTTGCGATGATCCGCAGAACTCTGCTGAAACCGGGGAAGGGGAATCTGATAACCGTATTCGTTTTTTCAGCCCTTGCCACCGCGGAAAGCCTTCAGCACGGCCTGACCATCGCCCTGGGCTGGCTGGTTACCGTGTTTCTTTCAGGCAGAAGAGGTTTAAAAAACACACTTCTGTCTGCGGCTCTTCCCGCAGCAGGCTGCATTGCCGGGGCTCTTTGGCTGTTTACCTCACCGGGGCTCACTGGCACCGATCCGGGGAAGTCATGGCAGGAGGCGGTTTTCTGGGGAGCGGAGATACAGTCCTACTTCCTTCCGTCGCTTCTTGGTCAGCCCGTTGTAACGGATTACATGCCCAATCCATTCGAAGGGGTTGTAACACCGGGGCTGACCGTGCTGCTGCTTGGTCTTCTCTGGTGCATCAGGAACAGGAACTGGAAGGCTGTGATCGCGGCATTCTGCATTATGGTTCTATCAGTGGGGCCGCTGTTCAAGTTCCAGGGAATACCCACACCTGTGCCGCTTCCCTACATGCTCATTGCTAAAACCCCATGGCTGTCTGCTGCCAGGGCTCCTGCAAGGCTGGGTATCATCGTGGGGTTCATGGCAGCTCTGGGTGCAGGAGCTTTCATCGAGAAGAGGGGAAAGGTCATTGGCTGGATCCTTACCGGTCTTGTGCTTCTGGAGCTTACTCCCCTGACGCTTCAGAAGATCCACTCCGGAGTACCCTCATTCTATACTGAACGGACCACGAGCAGTCTTAGACTGGAAATACCCTCATCTGAGGCTATAAGAAGATATTCCCTCTTCGAGGCGGCAGACGGCGTTCCCAGAAGGGTGAAGTTCTTTGCCCGGGGGGGAGAGGACATGATGGAAGGAATTCCTGAGGGGCTGAGGTGGAACCCCTCTGAAATGCCACGGAGGGAAGATCTTTCTTCAACCGGAGCAGGGGAAGTCATTTACAACCGCTGGATGTTCCCGGAGGAAGAGAGGGCTCTCTACGATTCCTTATATGCCCCTATCTTCACCCGCAGCGAGAAGGGTGACAGCCTGTGGATATGGCGGAGCAGTGAGAACGGTTCTTGATGTAACCCTGTGCGCTCACAGCGCCGGGGGAGTTGGAAGATGGATCAGAGGCCTTTCCATGGGTCTTTCTCTAAACTCTCCTCTTCACATATCCATCGATCTTCCTGAAACACATCCCCTGAAACCCTGCCCGGTAACTGAAGCCGTTCCCGTTCCTTCTCCCGACTGGATGGCCATTCCGTTATTACGCAGGTTCATGCTGAAGAAAGCAGGTCTGGAGAAGAGCAGAGCAGACAGGATCCGTTCGGTTACAGGAGTTCCTGAGATAATGCATCTGTCCGGGGTTCAGCCATACGGAGAGGGACAGAGGAAGGTTGTCACGTTCTTCGATGACACTCCCTGGACGGAACCGGAGAAGCACACCGCTGAAACCCTGTTCTACGCGGAAAGGCTCAGGAAGCTCATCGAAGAGGGAACGGCGGTTATGGCCATAAGCAGCTGGGCTGCTTCAAGGGCCATGGAATTGTTCCAAATACCTTCCGAGAGAATTGGATATGTGGCTGGTGCCGCCGCCGATGTGTTCACACCTGGCGAACCGGATACTCTTGTGATGGAGGAATACGGACTGGAAAAGGACGGTTACCTGCTTCACGTGGGTAGTTTCGTTCCCAGAAAGAACATCCCCTTCCTTCTGGACTGTTTCCGGAAAGCACAGAAGAGGGGGCGCAAGCTGGTCCTGGCAGGTGCCGAGAAGTGGGGAGAGCAGCTGGAGACAGCGGATAAAGACATCGTGGTACTCGAGTCCATTTCCGACAATCTGCTTTTATCCCTTTACCGGGGGGCCGAGGTCCTTCTGGTTCCCAGCACCAGTGAAGGGCTTGGACTTCCTGTTCTGGAGGCTCTGGCCTGCGGTACGCCGGTCATTTCCTCAGACGGCGGGGCACTGAGGGAGACCGTATCGGATTCCGGTCTTCTGCTCCCGGTTAACGACACCGATGCCTGGATAGATGCCATAAGCAGCGGAGCATCCCGGGAACTGAAAACAAGGGCGGCAAACGCACCCAGGAATACCTGGGAAAAAACAGGCGCAGAAGCACTCAGTTTCTACAGGAGTGTTTTGTGAAAATACTGTACCTGATCCACAGAAGCTGGCCATACCACGGCGGTTCTGAAAGGTACGTACTTGAACACGCTCTGGCCTCGGTACGAAGAGGGCACGAAGCAGTCATTGCAACCACAGATGCCTGGGATATGTCCGCATTCGTCTCACGGGGTAAAAGGAGGATCACCCCCGCAGGGAAGATCGTCCACCGGGGAATAGAGATCATCAGATTTCCTGTGGTAAATCCTCCCTTCCAGAATTTACTGAGAGCGTTTTTGAGAAGAATCGCTCCCGGTGGGCCCGACAGGTTTTTCTATCCGAATCCCTTCGTACCTGAAATGGATAAATGGCTCAGACAGGATCATGGTTTCCACCTTGTCCACGCGAATGCCATGCCGTTCCTTATACACGGCGGCTACAGGTACTCAGTTGAAAATGAAGTTCCACTGGTAGTGGTTCCCCATGCCAACATAGGCGGTCCTGATAAACGGATAACTCCTATTCACTACTTCCGGGGGGACCAGAAGAAGATTTTTCGCGGAGCTGATCTCATGGTTGCCCAGAACAGCTTCGAAGCTTCGGTTTACCTTGAAGAATGCAGGGTCTCTCCTGAAAAGATCATTGTTCACGGAAGCGGTATCGATCCCGGGGAATGGCACAGTGTTTCACCCGAAGATGCCTTGAAAGCTCTTTCCATCCCGGCTGGTGTTCCCATAGTATTAAGCGTTACCGCTCACTGCAGGGACAAGGGTTCCTTTACACTCCTCGATTCCGCTGTGCGCCTTTGGAAAGAAGGACTGGATTTCTTTCTTGTAATGGCGGGTCCAGTGATGGATGACTTCAGGCAGTACCTGGACGGGAAATCCGCCGAGTTGCCGGACGGGAAGCTGATCGTTCCCGGCTACATAACCGAGAAGGTCAGAAAAGACATTTTCGCCGCCGCAGGGGTTGTGGCAGCACCATCCAGACTGGATGCATTCGGAATTGTGTTACTGGACGGCTGGATATCGGGCAAACCTGTGATAGGATGTAACGCAGGGGGTATGCCCGACCTCATTCGGCACGGCAAAGACGGTTTTCTCGTCCAGTTCGATGATGCGGCAGACCTTGCCGGAAGGATAAAGGAACTGCTTGAGAACAGTGACCTGGCGGAAACCCTGGGAAGTGCGGGAAGGGAAAAAACCCTTAGCAACCATACATGGGAAAAAGTTACGGACCGTTTCTTCCATGAACTTGAAAAGAGGGGGATTTGCACAGGGTAACGGCGGCTGTGGTAACCTACCAGGGAGAGGGTCTTATCAGTGATCTTGCAGAAACCCTCCATGGGCTTCCGGGGGTAAAATGTGTAATTTATGACAGCGGTTCAACGGATTCCACAACCGACCTTATATTGGAAACAATACCCCGGGCAAAACTGATCTCAGGGGAAAACAGGGGGTTTGGCCACGGAAACAACCGCTGTATTGAAAATATCCGAAGCGAGTACACACTTCTTCTTAACAGTGACGCCCGGATAAATGAAGAATCCCTTGCCCTTCTTGTGAAATTCCTTGATGAAAACCCGGCCTTTGCCGGCGTACAGCCCGTTGTTAAGATCTGGGGCTGGCCTCTCGTTACCGCATCCAGGGGGGTATTCCTTACAAAGTACGGAGAAGCATGGGACAGCGGATTCATGCACCTGGAACCCTTCGTTCCATCAGAGCCCCTGGAGGTGCCCGCGATCACAGCGGCGGTGTCTCTCTGGAGAACCAGCGTCTTAAGATCGGTGGGGGGATTCGACGAAGATTTCTTCATGTACTTCGAAGATGCCGATCTCTCTCTCAGGGTACAGGCGGAAGGATGGAAACTTGCCGTGGCTGCGGCCTCTGTGGCAGAGCACATGGTTGGGGCATCCAGCAGCAGGAGGGAAGCAGTTCTATGGGAACTCGCTTCTTCGGTAATAATGTTCAGAAGGTATATGGGTAGTTCCCCGGGAACTCTGCTGCGCAGAGAAATCCGTTTTCTTGCGGGTAACCTGCTCCGCGGCAGAAATCCGATACCCCGCATAAAGACCTTTCTGTCGGCTGCAGGGAAAAGTGTGAAAACGGTTGAACTTCCGGAAAGGCTCAGGTCAACGCTGTTCGGTACAGCCTCGGACATGCCTCTTAAAAGGCCTGAAAGGGGTAGCCCCGGTCCGGGCTGGCAGGGATCCCTGGCTTCCCCATGGGCAGGGGTAAGGCTGAATTCAGATAAAGTCTCGATAACACTGGAATCAACGGGACACGCTGTAACGGGAGTACTGCTCGAAGGTGGAGGAGAAATCCTTCGAAGGTTCACCATTCCCAAAGGAGGAAGCAGAAATTACCGACTGGCAGTTCCAGCACGGGTTGTTTACATTAAATGCGACATGAATGATGACAATGTAAAGGTTGACATACAATGACATCGGTTATTCTCGCCGGGTGGTGCGCCGCCTCTGCTGCTGTTCTCTTCCGCGGTTTCTCCACAGAACTGATCTCACTGGTTCCCCTGGCGGTTGCTGCGGGCCTTGCTTCGGGAACGGTTCTGTTCCCGGCGGCCGTGCTTCTGTTTTCACTGTGTCTCATGGCTCCTGATGCAACTCCCTGGGCTGTTCTTGCGGGAAGTCTTCTGTTCTCCGTTTCGGGCAAAGGCATGGGGCTCAGGATAACCGGGTTCGTAATGGCAGCGTGCATTCTCTGGTTCGTCCCGGTAAGATTTTCCGTTCCCGTCCTTCTGGTGTCCGCCGCAGGCGCATTTTTCCATAAAAGACCCGGGATCGTTTACCTTGCAGCGGCCTGCACATTCATTGTTTCAGCGCTGTTTTTCGGCATTCCCCGGAGGGCCGTGGAAGAAGATCGCATGGCGGTTTCCAGAATAGAGAACGGTACCATCAGTTATGAAACGGAGCATCTGTACACCGGCAGCGGAGAATTGCTCCTTCCCGCACCCGTTTCCGGAAGATGGCTGATGTGGCTCGCGGTGGACCCCGGGGGCGTAAGGGATACCCTGCCCATGATAGCGGTGTGCATCGATGAGAACATGCTCTTTCTCCCCGCAGGCCCGGATACTCTGTGTTTCACCTTCCAGCCTGGAGATACCCTTAGTGTAAAGCTCATGAGGGGGTACAGGCCATTTCTTCACCCGGTTGTGCATGTATCCGCAGGAGGGGAAATACTGTGAGAGAATTTCTTCGTTCCCATTCCATGATGGCAGCCTCTTTTCTTTTTGCCGTGTGGGTGTTCGGTGTATGGAAGCTCACCGGCATGCCTTCCCCGGGTTTTCTCGGACGTCTGATCCCCTTTGCCTGGGTTCTGGCAGGTATTCTCTCGGGAAAATCCAGAATCAGCGCCTGGTTCACTCCCGTTTCCGTGTTCTATACAGTATCGGCATGGTTATGGATGATCTATGAACCGGGATGGCTCATTGCGGCAGGGGCAGCTGTGGCAGGGCTTATCCTCTGGGGAATTCAGATTTCCCCAAGGGGACGCGCAGGTCTTGTCCGTGCTCTTGTGCCGGTTCTTGCAATTGTTCTGTTCACGGCAGATGTGAACAGTGACGAGGTGAGATTTGCGGAGATATCCGCATCGATCACAGGCATAACCAGTGAAAATTACGGAGAGGCGCATTTCAGATCCGGAGACATAAGTCCGGATACGGGTCATCACACGCCTCTTTATCCCGCTCTGATATCTCCGGGGCTTCTTCTTGGAGACCGTGGTCTGAGGATCGTTCCTGTGATCATCACCTTTGCGGCAGTGCTGCTTCTGGGTAAGCTTGCAGGTCCTGTACCTGCCGCCGCGGCCGCTCTTCTTTATCCCGGCTTCAGCACCCTGGGACTGGCCATGACCGGCTGGCTGGCAGTGGGACTGTTCTCGCTATGGCTGCTCTTAAGTATGAAGCGCATGAAACTGCCTGTGCGAATCCTTATTGCTGTCATTCTGGTGGCGTTGAAAATGAGGTACATCGGATTGGCGGCGGGAATGATACTTGTGGAATACATCTCAATGAGGAAGATAAGGGGAAAGTGGATCCTGCCGGCTTCCATCGTTGCAGGAGCCTTTCTGTTCCTTGCAGCGGACAGATACATTCTGGGAGGTGAGCTGTTCTGGTTAAGATACGGAAACTCCGGAATGATCAGACTTATATGGATGAATCTGTTTCACCGCCCGGTGGAAACCCTGTCCAATGCCGGGTGGAGTCTTCTGGACCCCGAGGCAGGTCTTTTCTTCAGAGCCCCATGGACAATTCCTGCTCTATACGGCGTCTGGAAACTTGCAGCAAGGTCACCAGAACTCTTCAAAAAGACATTGATCCCCTCACTTCTGTACTGGGCGTTTCTCATAGTATGGTCCGCCACTTCATGGCACGGTCTGCCTGCACCTGCAGGAAGGGTGTTCCTGCCGCTGGTTCCAATGCTTGCCTTTGGTCTGGGGGAAGTGTGGAACAGAAAGGAGACAAGGCTTCTTGTGATTCTCTCGGTGCTCTTTTCCTCCGCGGTATCAGTGTATCCACATGCCCGGTCTAATTTTGCCGACGGTACGGATACTGTAATGGCCCTTTTGGGAACTGCTTCCGGTTTCTCCATGGTGAGGAGTTCAGGTCTGTACATGTTACTGGGATTGATCCCGGCCGCGGCGTTTCTTCTTATAATGAAAAGAGACCGGTTTCCACGGGGATTCATGGTTCTGATTGTTTTCTCGGCTGCTCTTGCCGCAGGTCTTCAGGGACCCGTAAAGGACGCCGAAGACCTTTCCGGAAGGAATGTTCAGGGAGCGCTGATCTATCCCGCTGATCCCGACCCTGTAATCAGGTATTTCTGGTTCGGCAGCCGGGAGAGAATGCTCTGTATGTCATGCGAAGGGCAATCCATCAGCTTCGAGGGCACATCTCCGGGCGATACCCTGTTAATGGAGGCGGCATCTTCAGGAGGGTTGATCGTTGTGCAGGAAGACACCATTCTGGTGCAAACGGGTCTTCAGGCGCTTCCCGAAGAGTACCTGACCATGGGAAGAAGGCCTGGCGATACGCCTGACCTACCGGAAAACAGGCTGATGCATATCTACAAAATACCTCTCCGCTTTGCAGCAGGGAAGGTGCTGGTGGTTCACGGCGGGGGCGATCCGGTGTACATAGACAGGATAGGTGTTCTGTGAACAGGCTTTCTGTGGTGATCCCATCCAGAAACGGCAGAGAGATACTTGGCAGGTATCTTCATGCTATCCAGAGGGAAACCGCCGACTGCGGAGGAGAACTTCTGGTGGTGGATGACTGCTCCACAGACGGCACAAGTGACTATCTGAGAGTTGAACACCCATCTGTAAAGATCATTGAAAGAACGGATGAACCTGCCTTCTGCAGAGCAGTTAACCTGGGCATGGCAAAGTCTTCAGGCTCCTATCTGCTCCTTCTGAACAACGATACCATACCTGAAAAGGGTAGCTTCAAAGCTCTTCTGAGGAAGCTTCAGAACGCAGATGAACTCACCGCCGTTGCCGTTCCTTCGATCCCAAGGCCGGACGGTACCGATGACAGTCTATTCAGAGTGGGAGTGGTGCGGGGTCTGGCAGTTACCGGACAGACAGTCTCCGGTGATCCCTATCCCTCAGGCGCCTGCGCCCTCTGGCGAAGGGAAGCCTGGGAGGCCCTGGGAGGTCTGGACTTCAGATACGCCCCCATATACTGGGAAGACGCTGACATGGGGATCAGGATGCTGAATATGGGTTATTCCATGCTTCTCTGTCCGGAAATTGCCGTTGCTCATATCCATGCATCTACAATGGGGTCGTCTGATGAGACCAGGACTCTCCGTGAACGTAACCGCTTCATCTTCATGGACGCCCATGGTCTTAATCCGGGAATGTGGCTGCCCGTTCATCTGTTCTCTGCTCTTCTGAAGCGGAACGGACACTTCCTGAAAGGTTATGCTGCCTACCTCAGATGGAGGAGGAGCAGGTGAAAAAAGGCGCAGGCAGATTCATTCTCGGTATCGAAGGACTTACGGCACTGGTTACCGGTGCATCGGCACTTGTTGCCTTCGTTTCTGCCCTGGTCCTCTGGATCGTCATAACAGATGCCCGTTCCACCATCGAGGCCTCATCACTGGCCAGGGCCGAAAGCATATACTCTGCTCTGGGTTCCAGACCTTCCCAGAGCAAGCTGGAATCGCTTGTAAGTTCTACTGTTCCAGGCGGAGGTGTAAGGTCTGTTGCAGTTGCTTCAGGCGATGAAATAACTGCTTCGTACCCCCCGGTCTCACGGGAAGAGATCTTCCGTGAAAACACCGTGTGCTACACAGGTTCCAGAGGATACACCATCTACCTTCTCATGGAGCTGTCTCCGGTTCTTGTGCAGGGTGGGCCTGTGGTTTTTCTCCTTGTTATCATGGGCCTTTTCCTTACGGCAGTTGCCATTCTTGTTCCCTCTTACCTCAGAAGAAGGGTTCTGGAACCTCTCAGAAGCATACTCGGGCAGGCTGACCGGGTGGAGAAGGGCAGCGGCAGGTCAGCGGAAACAGCCGGAGCATCCTTCAGAAAACTCGTGGACCTTCTTGCCCGAAAGGACAGAGAGCTGGACACGATGCGCCGGGAGGCTCTGGCGAGAGCTGAAACCGCAGAATCAAGATCAGGCGCTGTCCTGGAGGCAATGGGCTCCGCGGTGATAGTGCTCAACAGGAATAACCTGCCTACAATGTGGAACGCAAGAGCCTGCGAGATATTCGGTCCCATACAGAAGGGGGCCGGTTCTTCTCTGCTCACCGATGTTCTTTCACCCTTCACTCAGAGGGGCATTGAAGAATGGGACGGCGACAGCGGCGGAAGAACCTACCGTTACAGAGTCACAACCAGCCAGACCGGAGAGAAGGTGGTTCTTGCAACTGACGTAACCGCCTCACTGGCTCTTGAAAGAAAACTCACGGAAGAAAGCGCTCTG
Source organism: uncultured bacterium (assembly GCA_964571965.1). Taxonomy (GTDB): domain Bacteria; phylum Fermentibacterota; class Fermentibacteria; order Fermentibacterales; family JCC-6; genus Sabulitectum. The sequence goes on from CAZNFQ010000001.1 coordinate 50,377, forward strand.
GCGGACCTTGGAGCTCTCTCCGCAGGTGTTGCCCACGAGATAGGCAATGCTCTCTGTGCCCTGGAGGGTTTCATGCAGCTTCTGGGAAGGGGCAGCGATTCCGCAAGGACCAGGGAAATACTGCAGGAAGCCGAATACGAACTTGCATCCGCCGGTAAGATCGTGGAGTCTTTCAGGAACCTGGCGCAGCAGAACAGCATCGAAAGTACCATGAGCTGCAGAGAAGCTGCAGATTCTATCAGGGGTTTGTGCGAAACCTGCTCGGTGGTTTTCAGAACAGACTCGAAAATGGATGAAAACGTTTCCATACCGGGATCCGCGGTGATAATTGGAAGAATACTGGGCAACCTTGTAAACAACGCTCTGAGGTATTCTTCCCCTGACAGCATTACGGTCACGGCGGAATGCAGGGGGGAAGAAACTTTTATATTCTCCGTTAAGGACGACGGGCCGGGTCTTCCCCCGGACCCGGAAGTGGTTTTCAGACCCATGTATACCACAGAGGGGGACAAAGGGGGTATGGGTCTCGGCCTTACAATAACAAGACGACTGGTAAGGGCCATGGGAGGTACGGTGAAGGCTTGCACCGGAAATGAAGGAGGCGCGGTTTTCACAGTTGCCATTCCTGTTTCCAGGGAGGACACATGAGAAAAATACTTCTCGTGGAGGACAAAAGGGGCATGCGGACCATGCTTACAACGGCCCTTTCCGAAGAGGGCTGGAATGTAACCGCTGTACAGGATGGCATGAGGGCCCTTGCATCTTTGAAAACTGAAAAATTCCATGTGCTTCTCACCGACGTTTGTCTTCCCGGAGACATTAACGGGCTGGATGTTCTAAGAGCCTCTCCTCCCGGTCTTCCCGCTGTTGTAATGACAGCCTTCGGAACCATCGACCTGGCGGTGCAGGCAATGAAGATGGGAGCCTGCGATTTCATAAGCAAACCCTTCGAACTGGATGAGCTCATTGAGAAACTCGGCGCTGTGTGCAGACATTCCTCAGACTTCATGCTCGGCGGCTCACCCGGGTTCACCAAAGTACTCGAAAGAGCTGAAAGGGCCGCCGGCAGCGGTATGAACATTCTCGTATCCGGTGAAAGCGGAACCGGAAAAGAGCTTCTCGCCCGCAGAATTCACCAGCTGAGCAGACGGAAGGACGGCCCCTTCATCCCGGTGAACTGCGCCGCCATACCCGAGAATCTCATGGAAAGCGAACTTTTCGGAGCGGAAAAGGGGGCATATACCGGTTCATCCGAGGCCAGACCGGGCCGTTTCACAATGGCAATGGGGGGCATGATCTTTCTGGATGAGATCGGTGATCTGGGGCTTGCCCTTCAGGGCAAACTTCTCAGAGTACTGGAATCAGGCACATATCATTCAGTGGGCAGGGCGGAGGAACTCAGTACTGACGCTCTGGTCATATCCGCCAGCAACAGAGATCTCCGGGAGATGGTCACCGCGGGAAAATTCAGGGAAGATCTCTTCTACAGGATCGCTGAATTTCCCCTTGAACTGCCTCCGCTCAGGGAGAGGGGGGAAGACCTGGAACTGCTGGCAACGCATTTCAAGGAAAGATACGGAGGGAAGGACTTCACTCCCGGAGCACTTTATCTTCTGAAGACTTATCCCTGGCCGGGGAATATACGTGAGATGCGCAACCATATCAGAAGGGCCTGTATCAATTCCAGGGACGGCATCATTACGGCTGATCTTCTCGAAATCACCCTGAAGGATGAAGGCGGAATGTGTACCGGTTCCCTTCTGGAAGAATCGGCAATGGCGGCGAAGAAACGGGAGTTCGAACTCATATCAGGGGCACTGAAGGAAACGGACGGCAACAGAACCAGGGCTGCGGAACTGCTGGGAGTGAGTTACAGAACCCTGCTGAACAAGCTGAAGGAAATGGAGCAGAAGCCCCATGGATAAAGCAGTCATTCTTCTCAGCGGAGGGCTGGACTCCACCACGGTTGCCGCAATGGTAAGTTCCATGGGGATGGAGATCCATGCCCTTTCTTTCAGTTACGGTCAGAGACACACCATAGAACTGGATATGGCTGTAAGGACAGCAGCCAGATATCAGGCACAGGAACACGTTATCATCGATCTGGATCCGGAACCCTTCAGGGGTTCCTCTCTAACCGGGGATGGCGATGTTCCAACCTCCGGTATAACAGGCGAGATCCCGTCCACATACGTTCCTGCCAGAAACACGGTATTTCTGTCCTTTGCCCTGGGAATAGCCGAAACCAGAGATGCAGGCCATATATTCACAGGGGTGAATGCCGTTGACTACAGCGGTTATCCGGACTGCAGACCGGAATACATTGAAGCCTTCAGGAAGCTTTCTGCCCTTGCAACCAGGACCGCCGTTCTGGGCCGGCCTCCGGTTATACACGCTCCCCTCATGCACATGACCAAGGCAGAGATAATAAGGAAAGGGCTTGAACTGGGAGTTGATTACAGCAATACCATAAGCTGCTACAATCCGAATTCAGCCGGATTAAGCTGCGGGACCTGCGATTCCTGCAGGCTGAGGCTCAGGGCCTTCATGGAAAACGGAATGAAGGATCCGGCTCCCTATGCCTGACTATCTCGTTAAGGAGATACACCTTACACTGCAGGGTGAAGGAGCAAACACAGGCAGAACGGTGGTCCTCCTTCGTTTCGCCGGATGCAACCTTTCCTGCTCCTGGTGCGATACCGATCATTCCCCGGTCCATCCGGGTGTCAGGGGCGGGGTTTATTCCGATCCGGACCGACTGGCAGACTCCATTCTAAGCCTGTGGCCCCGGAACAGTGACCATCCTGTGGTTCTCTGCACCGGTGGAGAACCTCTGCTTCAGCTTGACCCGCCACTTGTGGACAGGCTAAGAAGCAGGAATGCTGAGATCCTTCTGGAAACCAATGGGACGATTGAGGTCCCGGATGGTATTGACTGGGTCTGCGTAAGTCCCAAAAATGACCGTGCAGTGGTGACAAAAGGCGATGAAGTGAAGCTTGTTTGGCCTTCGGAGTCCATTGATCCTGACTTGTGGATAAAAAGGGATTTCAGGTATTTCTGGCTTCAGCCCCTTTACGGAAACGAATACGAAAAGAACCTGGAAAAGTGCATCAGACGGTGCATCGAAGACCCGCGCTGGCGGCTCGGGCTTCAGACTCACAGATTCACAGGCATTCCATAGGAGACAAAATGGAGATCTACCGAGAGTTCACGTTCGATGCTGCCCATTGTCTGTCAGCCCTTCCTGATACTCACAGATGCAGCGCATTGCATGGTCATACTTTTTCCGTTACAGTTCATCTTGAAGGCGAAACTGATCCTGAAATGGGATGGGTAAGGGACTACGGCGAAATAAAGGAAATATGCTCACCTGTGATAGAAATACTGGATCACTCCTATCTGAATGATGTACCCGGTCTGGAGAATCCCACAAGCGAGAATATCGCAGTGTGGCTGTGGAACAGGATCAAACCCGGATTACCCGAGCTCTCCATGATAGAAGTTAAGGAAACACCGGGGACGGGCTGCAGGTACAGGGGATGAAAGACATTCAGAACCAGAGGGATAACAGGAACATTCCCCTGAAGGAAGCGGGAATCACAGACCTGAGATATCCCATTAAAATACTGGACAAAGAGAACAAAGAGCAGAACACCATTGCTGATATATCAATGTCAGTCAGCCTTCCCCATGATTTCAAAGGCACTCACATGAGCCGTTTCATCGAGGTTCTTGGTGAAACAGGCTGCCGTTTCCACGGGAAGACCATCCCGCTTATACTGAAAAAGCTGAAGAAGAAACTCCATGCTGAAAAAGCAGCTGTGAGAATATCTTTTCCGTATTTTCTCACAAGGAAAGCTCCAGTTTCAGGGGCCCATGCAAAAATGGGCTACTCCTGCGTTTTCACCGGGAAAACACGGGGAGCGGAAGACGATTTCATTCTTACCGTTACAGTTCCTGTGAGTACGCTCTGTCCCTGCAGCAAAGAGATAAGCCTGAAGGGTGCCCACAATCAGCGGGGTTACGTTACAATGGACGTGCGAACGCGGCCACTCGAGGACGGCACTTTCGAGCTGCTCTGGATAGAGGAACTTGTGGAAATAGCAGAGAATTCCGCATCATCCCCACTTTACACAATACTGAAGCGTCCTGACGAGAAGTTCGTCACCGAACAGGCTTATGACAATCCTGTATTCGTGGAAGACATAGTTAGAAGTGTATCCGAGAAACTCATGGATGATCCGCGGGTGGTCTGGTTCAAGGTCAGGGCCGAAAACCATGAAAGCATACACAATCACAATGCATATGCCGTTGTTTCCTGGAGCCGCCCTCAGTGATTCCTGTACTCAGCCTCAACTGAGATACCTATTCCGCCCCTTACGCCGAAATCTGCCACAACTCTGCACCACCTTGGCTTCAGAGCCTCTACGAGATCTGAAAGGATCAGGTTCGCGGCATGCTCATGAAATATCCCCCTGTTCCTGTATGTGCCTATATACAGTTTCAGTGATTTCGATTCCACTATGCTCAGGTCGGGGATGTAAGTAATGGTGATCATGGCAAAATCAGGCTGCCCGGTCATGGGGCATACGCAGGTGAATTCATTTGTTGAGAGGGTAACGGTATAGTCTCTTTCAGGATTCCTGTTGGGAAATGTTTCAAGTCCGCTGAACTCCGCGGTGTTATCCCCGAGAAGGGTCAGTCCGTGGTTATCTTCGGATGTCATCTTTGCTCTCCTTTCTCAGCTCATCAGCTATGATGCGGACAAGATCATTTATTGCATAGGGCTTGCTCAGCATTCTGTGCCTGCCGGACAGCACCGAAAGACTGTCGCCGGCGTAGCCTGACGTAAAGATTACCGGCACGTGAAAACCTGCCGAGCATATCTTCCTGTAAGCGTCCGGACCATTGAGAACGGGCATGACCACGTCGAATACAAGAATGTCCACGGATTCCGGCCTGGACAGGAAGATGTCCACTGCCTCACTTCCGTCTGCCGCTTTCAGAACTTTGATACCGGAAGCCATCAGACCTTCCATGGTCAGTTTTCTTACCTGGGTATCATCCTCCGCAAGAAGAACAGTTACCGAGGAAACATCTGCCGGATATTCGGAATACTCCACGGATCTCTCCGCAACACTCACTTCAGACCCATCACAGATCGGGAAGTACAGGGATATCTCGAAACCCCTTTCGGGAAGGTTACCTGCCTGAATCGCTCCACCGTGTGATTCCATTATTCCAAGAACGGTTGATAGACCAAGACCGGTTCCCCTGTCTATCTGTTTGGTGGTGTAGAAAGGCTCGAAGATCATGCTGTGTTTCTCCGGTGGGATCCCCGGGCCCGAATCCCTAACCGTAAGTGACAGATAGCGTCCGGGGTGGATGGTTCCCGCCAGAAGCCTGCTGGTCTCTTCGCAAAGGTGCTCTCTCAGGACTATCTCTATTTGTCCGCCTTCCGGCATGGCATCCCTGGAGTTTATGCACAGGTTCATGAGAACCTGTTCTATCTGACCGGCATCACCCATTACAGGCGGCATGTTCTCCGGTATGTCCGGAGAGATTACGATGTTTTCCTCCATTATCCTCTTGAGAAGCTTCAGGAAGTTCAGTGTGGTTCCGGAAAGGTCGAGAATTTTAAGTTCCGGTGTTTTATCCCTGCTGAACAGCAGAAGCTGCCTGACAAGTTCCCTTCCCTTCTTCGATGCATCGAGGATAGGTTTGGCCAGATCGCATGTTACACGATCATTTTCAGAGACTTTCTTCAGAATTTCAGTGTATCCCATTATCACGTGCAGAAGGTTGTTGAAATCGTGTGCCACCCCTCCTGCGAGCCTTCCGATGCTCTCCATCTTCTGTGACTGAAGGTCCTCGATCTCTTTTTCCATGAGATCGAGCTCTTTTTCCTTTATCACCGTTGTCTCGTAGAGAATCCCCGTTATTTCCACAGGGGTTCCCCCGGAGTCCTCGTCGCTTATCCTGGCACCGGTATTGAACCATCTCTTAATGCCGTCAAAGCCTGTATAGCTTACTTCTCCGAAGATGCTGCGCCTTGTTCCCGTCTGAAGCTCCGAGAATGCAGGCTGCAAATCGGAAGACATCTCCGTACCGAGAAGAAAGTGCGAGAAAAGAGGGGGCTTCTCCTCAGGTGAGTATTTGAGAAGACGGAAGAAATCTTCATCGGCCATGAGTTCGTCCCGTATGAGATCCGCTTTCCAGAGAACGGCACCTGAAGCATCCAGGGCCAGCTTCAGCTGATCGATTCTACGCTGAAGAGCGATCTCGGTATTCACCAGTCTGGTTATATCCACAGAAATGACGAGGGTGCAGTTCCTGCCCCTGTAGAAAAGCTCTCTTGCATGGATTAGAAAGGTCAGTTTTCCCCGCTCTCCAACAACTATCTCCATTGGAATGGCATCGGGTTTATCCCCTTCTGCCACCCTGTTCAGAAACTCAGTTATGGGTCCGCGGCTTTCAGGGGCCACAATATCGAGAAGATCGCTGTTTCCCGGATCGAATCTGGTAAAACCGAATCTGTTCAGCAGGGAGGTATTGATGTATACGATCTCAGTTCCGTCCAGAACCGTAATCCCGATGTTCCTGTCCAGTGATATTTCTTCGAAAAGGTCACTTACTTCCTGAAGTCTGCTCAGGGTTTCCTGATGCAGCGCCTCCCGGTTTCTGATGAGAAAAATGGCCAGAATGGACAGAATGGACCCTGCAGTGAGGGGAATGAAGGTTTCCCTGAGAACTGTCATTGCTATTCCACCGGGAAGGGTGAGTATCCATATGTAGTATATGAAAGCTGATCCGATTCCCGCGATAACCTGAAAAAGTATGCCTGAGGATTTCTTCTGGAACATCCGCAGTATCATTCCGAAGAAGAATGCGCTGAAGATTATCCCGATTCCGGCGTTCATTCCCGCTCCACCTATGAACAGACGGTATAAGAGCAGTGGAACAATTGTTATCAGCCCCACGACGGGACCGCCGGTGAGCACCGCCACCACGATAATGGGGGTACGCATGTCTATGAGTACCAGTGGACGGACTTCCACGCTGAACATCATTGCAAGGATCCCGCAGAGGGCGAATGCAATGCCCTGGATCAGCCAGCTTCTGCCGCGGCTGCCCAGCAATTTCCATCTGGAAAATCTGGTGACCATAAGAAAGGCCAGAACCAGAAGAGATGCGTTCTGTATAAGAGCTTTCAAAACCTCGGTTCTCAATGCAAGCTCCGGTCTATGCCGGTTTCACCGACTGATATGCTTCCTCGAGGGATGGGTTCTCCATTGTACACATGTAATCGAGAACATAACCTGCCCCCTTTGCCGTAACACCCTTCCCTGAGAGCCGGAGAATGGAATCCCGTATGATTTCTTCACCCAGGGTTTCCATCCAGTCTATGCCCTTCCGTCTTGAACCCCTCATGTGGTCCGCAAGAAGGCTTGCCAGCGGCGCCGGTTTCATGTCAACCTTCTTGATCAGAGAATCATAAAGATCACACAGCTCAAGATTCAGAAGCCTGTCCATGAGGTGTTCGCTGAGTCCGAGACGCCTGTAAACGGTGCGTCTTTCCCAGGGTTTCAGCGGCAGAAGCTTTTCAAGTTTTGTGAATGTGTCAGGGGGAATGGGCTGGGGCGGAAGATCCGTATCGGGATACATCCTGTCCGCCCCGGGAAGTATTCTCTCGAAATCGGTTGTACCGTCCAACTTAGCCTGCCGGGTCTCCGGCGGAATACCCTGGAAGGCTTCCTGTATCCTTATGCAGATCTCCTTCGCCGCAGTTATGAGATCCTCATCGGGTCCTGTGAAAAGAACCGCTGTATCCTCGTTGCTCAGGCCCATTTCCATCCTCAGGGCCCGGTCTGCTTCCTCTACGAAGGGGTGGTCTTCAAGACAGGCTATGACCCTTACCCTGCCTCGTATCTCATCGAGGAATGTTTTGCCGGGCTGTGTGGGGTGGGTGAGATATCTGCTGAAACCGGGGAGAGTCATGAGAGCGGTCTTTTTCCCATCAGTGGCGTCTTCAGTGGGAAGTACCTTGAACCTCGGCTTGAAGAGCTCAGGTTCCAGGTTCGAATGTCTGAGCTGGTGCCGCAGGTCGAGAAGCGCTTTCTGTCTGTAGGCTTCAATACGGGAAAGGGGTTCTATCATGGATATCCTGGGAACACCCTTGATCTCTATTCGTGTTCCTCCCTTTATGGAAACGTTCACGTCCTGCCTTACGGAGCCGATACCCCTGCGAACCAGGTGGGTTGACCGCATGGTCTCTCCAACCAGTTTTGCGGCCAGTGCCATTTCAAGAGGGGTGAGGAGTTCCGGAGCGGTTACAGGTTCCACCAGGGGTATGGAGAGTCTGTCCGTGCGGAAAACCACATGATGACCTATGTCGGATACTTCCCGGCAGGCGTCTTCCTCGAGGCTCATCTGAACGAAGTGAAGATCTCTCCCGAGAAAGGGAATAACCCCGTTGACCCCCACTATTGCAGTTCTCTGGAAACCGGTGGGAATGGAGCCGTCCAGGTACTGCTTTCTGGTTATGTGCAATTCGTCCACTAGGGACATATTGAACATCATTGCAAGCTGAAGTGCGGCGTTCACCGCTTCAGGATTGGTCTGAAAGGGAGGGGTGTCATCCATTTCGTACGTACACACGGAATCATTGTACAGAAGATAATGAACCTGTTTCTTCGTTTTGAATTCCATGAGAGCGGTTCCGTCGTATTCGCCGAACTCGCTCAGAGTAGGTCTCATGTGCCTGAGAAGCTCCTGGTTGTGCCTGTCGTTCCTGATCCTTGCCGGACACCTGCAGAAAAGCTTTCCCGGGGTGTCAAGCTGCTGATGTGTTTCCAGGCCTCCTTTGAAGCCGAGATCACGAAGTTCGGTATAGTTACGCAAATCGGTTCCTTTCGCGTATGTGAAAAGCGGAGAAGTGCTGTTTTTACAACCGGCAAAATAACGATTCCAGCTCTCCGGGTAAACCAAGGAAACTATTGACCGGGGGATATGCCCATGATATTATCGTAATGTGAAATCGGAAGCATTATTCTTTCACAGCCGCTTTTCCCGTACTACCGGGAGAGGCGGTTTTTAATTCGGCTTCCGTTAACATGAAAGGAGTTACCATGAACATCGAGATCAGCGCAAGACACTTCGACCTGACTGACGCCCTGAAGGATCATGTGGAGGATAAACTCTCCGTGCTTGCGAAATTCTATGACGGAATTGACGATGTCCATGTTATTCTGGAACTCTCTGCAGGTATTAACCGCTCCCACGTTCAGTTGAGAGGCGACAGACTCCGCCTCGATTCCAGAGCAAAGGGACATGATATGTATTTTGCCTTTGACGACTGCGCAAACTCCCTTGAGAGGCAGCTCAGAAAATTCAAGGAAACTCATCATGACCATCCAAGAAGACAAAACAATGGCAGGGGATTGTCATCAGGGGCCTGGTACGTACCGGCGGAACCTTCGGAGCTGCCCGGGCCGGTTCTTTTAAAAGATGACAGCTCCATAAAGAAACTTACAACCAACCAGGCCATGACAGAATTCGAGGTGAGCGGTTCCGACGAAAACCTTGTTTTCTTCAACACTGAAACCGACTCCTTCAGTGCTGTCTACAGAACATCCACCGGGGTTTCCCAGGTGGTAGAACTGGCTCCAAGGGAATAACGTGCAGGACAGGTATCCGGATCCGGCGGCACTTACCGTCGGCCTTCTTCACGAAAGGCTGGGAAGCAGGCTGCAGATAAGTCCTGCCACAGGTTCAGGGGGGTACAACCGAAGGGTTGTATCCCCCGATATCAGCAGACCGGGACTATGTCTAACCGGGTATAAGCGGAATTTCCTCCACGACAGGATACAGATATTCGGAGAAACGGAGATCACCCTTCTGGAATCGCTTAACCTCGATGAAAGAGTTAAGGCCATTGCGAATGTGTTCAGCTTCCCGGTTGTCTGCAGCATGGTAACCAAGGGTTTCGCTCCCCCTCCGGAGCTTCTGGAAGCGGCTTCCGCGGCAAATTCCGCCCTTTTTCTATCTCCCAGGGATACCACCCCTCTCATACACGATCTGACAGATTTTCTTGGAGAGGTCTTTGCTCCCCACGTTTCCCTGCATGCCACTCTGGTGGATCTTTTCGGAGAGGGCCTTCTGGTGATGGGAAGAAGCGCAATTGGAAAGAGCGAGGCTGTTCTGGGGCTGGTTGAAAGGGGACACAGACTGGTGGCCGATGACCTGGTCAGGGTACGTCGTGCCGGAGACAGGCTCATTGGCACCGGAGACGCCCTTATAGGATTTCACATGGAGATAAGAGGAATTGGCTTCGTGAACATTGCCGAACTGTTCGGTGTTGGAGCCACCAAGGAAAGGCAAACGGTAGATCTTGCAGTCAGGCTGATCGATGCCGGCATTGTGGATGAAGCGGACAGGTCGGGGCTTGATGAGAAGACAATGAATATACTAGGGGTTGACGTACCACTTGTGGAAATTCCGGTTCTTCCTGGAAGAAACATCACCCTTCTTCTCGAAGTGGCTGCTATGATGAACATACAGGCGAAGAACACCGGGTGCACATCCGCGGAGAGGCTGAACAGAAAACTGATCTCCAGGATGGGCATTAATGGACCGAGGGAAGAAACATGATCGAAATCACCGTATCCGTTCCCAACAAACTTGGGATTCATGCCAGGCCTGCAGCCCTTATAGTCAGGGCTGCGGTGGAGTACGAATCCGATATATGGCTCTCCAACGGCGAAGAGAAAGTAAACGCGAAGAGCATCATGGGCGTAATGACCCTGGCAGCCTCCGGGGGAACTCCCGTGGTGGTCACAGCCGAAGGTGAAGATAGCAGTGAAGCCGCCGCCGCCGTCGCGGATGTGATAAGATCCGGTTTCGGTGAAGAGATGCTCTGATGCTTTACAGGGGAATACCCGCCTCCCACGGCATCGCCATAGGTAAAGCCTTCCTACTGAAGGTTCACGATTTCCAGCAGCACAAGAAGGAACTGGGGTCGCTGGAAGAGGCCGAAAAAGAGGTGCACAGGTTCAGGCAGGCTTTAGCGGATGTGAAGCATGATCTGGAGAACATTGCCGATTCCGTGGCCGACGTGGTAGAGGGACGTCAGATCCTGGATTTCCTGCTACTGCTCCTTCAGGATCCCATGATCATCAAAGAAGTGGAAGGGAAGATCCTGGGAGACAGGGTGAACGCCGAATACGCAGTGAGCAGTGCCCTGGGTTCAGTTGCTGACAAATTCAACGTGATGAAAGACCCTTACATAAGAGAAAGGGTAGTCGACGTTAAAGACGTTGGCAGAAGGGTTATTTTCAAGCTTACCGGTACCGATCGGGAATCCCTTGAAGAGCTTTCAAGCCCTGTGGTCCTTGTTGCTACGGACCTCGACCCCTCAGAAACAGCCGCCTTAAGGCCAGATCAGGTACTGGCATTCGTAACGGACATGGGAGGAATGACATCCCATACCACCATTCTGGCAAAGGGGCTGGGAATACCTGCGGTGGTTGGCCTTCAGAACATCACAGAAAACATCAATTACCTCGACACTATAATTGTCGACGGCATTCACGGTCATGTGATAGTTTCACCCACACCTGATGAAATTGACTACTACGAGGAAGTTAAGCGTAAGTTCACTGAAGCCGAGAACCTTCTTCAGACCGAGAATACAGGACCTGCCGTAACAGAAGACGGAGTAAGGGTTGAACTGGCGGCAAACATTGAACTTCCACATGAGGTTGACCTGGTGAAGAAACTCAGGGCCGACGGAATAGGTCTTTTCAGAACAGAGTTCATCAGGCTTCTTCAGAAAAACGGTGAAAACGAAGAGGACCATTTCGAAGTTTACGACAAGGTTGCCGAGGTGATGGCCCCCAAGACCGTAATAGTAAGAACTTATGACATGGGCGGAGACAAGTTCAGGGCCGGTTTCGATCAGATACGGGAAGCCAATCCCTTCCTCGGCTACAGAGCGGTGCGGATCTGTCTTGACAGACCTGCTGAGTTCTCCCTGCAGCTTCGGGCCATACTGAGAGCCTCCACCAGAGGAAACGTGAAGCTGATGTTCCCCATGGTCACCCATGTGGATCAGCTGAGAAGGCTACGGGATATGCTGACCATGGTACAGAACGACCTTAAGGACAGGGGAATACCCTTCCACAGGGAAATGAAAGTCGGAATTATGGTGGAAACACCGGCAACGGTGATTACACTGGATCTGATGCTTCCATATGTTGATTTCGTTTCCATTGGAACCAACGATCTTACCCAGTACACCCTTGCTGTGGACAGGGGCAATCCAAGGGTTGCTGATCTATACGATTACTTCCATCCCGCGGTACTGAGACAGATCGACCAGGTGGTCAGAACATGCCATGCAGCAGGTAAGTGGACGGGTATATGCGGGTCCATGGCCGGTGATCCTCTGGCTGTTCCTCTGCTTCTTGGTTTCGGACTTGACGAGCTGAGCGTGCCCCCCTCTCTGATTCCCGATGTGAAGAAGATGATAGGTGTGGTGACAAGCCACGGTGCCCGGGAACTGGCCGAGAAATCCCTTGATCTGGAGACCGGTCTCAGGGTCCGGGCCCTTGTTCATTCTTATGTGGTAGGTAAATACCCTGAAATTCTCCTCAACGAAAATTCCTGGAAAACAGGAGGCTGATTCATATGCACTGCATTATACCCGCAGCGGGAAAAGGTACCAGGATGCGTCCTCTTACATGGTCCAAAGCCAAACCTCTTCTTCCAGTTGCCGGCAAACCCATTCTGGCCCATGTGATAGATACGCTTGCAGGTGCCGGAGTGGATCATTTGACCCTGATAACCGGATATCTCGGGGACGCAGTCATATCATGGGCCAGGAACACCTATCCGGCCATGAAAATCGACTTTGCCGTGCAGGAAAAACCAGACGGCCTTGCTTCAGCCGTACTGCTCGCAGAGGAATTCGTCACTGATGAACCTACCATGGTAGTTCTTGGAGATACTCTTTTCTCCGCTGACCTTTCCGTTCTTAAAGGAGAAATCAGGAACATGATCGTGACCTGCCCGGTTGAAGATCCTTCCCGTTTCGGAGTTGTGGTCATGCAGGGAGAGAATGTGACCAGACTGGTGGAAAAACCTTCAGAGCCCATCAGCAACCTTGCCATAGTGGGTGTGTACTATTTCGCAGACGGCTGCAGGCTCATGGACAGCTGCAGGGAACTGAAGAAGGAAAACATCAGGACCAGAGGGGAATTCCAGCTGACCGATGCCATGCAGCTCATGCTCCAGAGGGGAGAACCCTTCGGAATCCTGGATATAAACAGCTGGTACGACTGCGGTAAGCCTGAAACCCTTCTGGAGACGAACCGGGCGCTTCTATCAGCGGGATATTCATCGGGAAACCCTGTTCTGGAAAACTCCACGGTTATACCCCCATGCTGTTTCGGAGAAGGAACACGGATATCCAATTCCGTGGTGGGCCCCTACTTCTCCTGCGGGAAAAACAGTCTCGTGGAAAACTCCCGTATCTCAGACTCCATAGCTGGAGACTCATGCCGGTTCATTAAAGCGGTTGTTTCAGAGTCGGTTACCGGTGAAAGGGTTTCCGTAACGGGAATTTCAGGAAAGCTCTTCCTGGGCGACGACTCAATTGTCGAAAACTGATCTTTCCGTTGCACTCTACCGTCCCTCTGCCTTCAACTTAGGCGGCACCGGAGTTTATACAAGAAGACTCATGGAAGGTTTCGCAACCGCCGGGATAAAAGGTGTAACCCCCGTAGGCGGGTCTCCCGGAGGCGTTGTAAGCAAATTTTTCATGGAGCATTTCTCCATACCGGAAAGGGTGGGGAAGGGCGGTTATGATCTCCTTCACTTTCCCGCATTCGGGGGCAGGAGCCTTTCAGGAATACCATACTCGGTCACTGTACACGACATGGCTTTCATGGCAAATCCCCGCTGGTTCCCACTTCTCCGTTCTCTGTATTACAGGCTTCACTTCCCTAAGACCGCGAAAGGGGCTTCCCTGGTCATCGCAGACAGCGATTTTACCTCGGATGAGATCCGAAAATATCTGGGGATCGGATCTGTCAGGGTTTATCTGAGTGCTCCTCTGAACAATTCAGATGAGGATCTGTTCAGGAACAGATACGGGATAAAGGGTAAATACGTGATATACACGGGAACGGTGGAACCCAGGAAAAACCTCTCATCGCTGCTTCGTTCATGGAACATCGTTAGAAAAGTTCATCCTGCCATGGATCTGGTGATCGCCGGAAGATGGGGGTGGGGTTCTCCCAAAACGAAGACCCTGCTTACTGAAACTTCCGGTGTTAAATGGCTGGGCCCCCTTTCCAACGCCGAGCTTTCAAGTGCGGTTGCCGGTGCCGTACTGATGGTGTATCCATCCATTTACGAAGGTTTCGGACTTCCCCCCCTCGAGGCTGCGGCGGCCGGGGTTCCCTTCGTGGCAGGTCCTGCCCGTGCCCTGAGGGAGATATACGGGGATATTGCGGCTGGTTTTTGTGGAAAATCACCCGATTCCATTGCGCAGACCATACTTGACGCCCTTGATACCGTATCCCGTTCTGATGAACTCAGGGATTTCGCACGGGGATTCTCCAACAGGACCATGGCGGAAAACACATGGGCTGCCTACAGGGGGCTTTTCCAGTGAAGATCCTTCAGGTGTACAAGGATGTTTTCCCGGAGGTTGCAGGGGGCATTGAGCGGTATGTCCATGACTTTTCTCTTTTCCTCACGGCCAGGGGACACCAGGTGGAGATACTGGTGGCCGGAGGGGGAGACAGAACCGTAGGCGGAGTCCCTGTTCACGGTGTTCCGGAACTGTGCCGTATTCTTTCCAATCCATTGGTGCCCGGTTTCTCCAGGTACCTGAAAAGCACCGGGGCAGACGCAGTGCACTTCCACCTTCCTCTGCCCAGTGCGGTTCTCGGCTGGCTGGGAACCCCTCGTGATAACCGCAAGCCATGGGTGGTCACATATCACAGCGATATTGTAAGGCAGGCATTTGCCATGCCTTTCTATGCCCCGTTTCTAACGGGATTTCTCAAAGGAGCTTTCCAGGTGCTGGCAACATCGGAAAATTACCTTAGAACATCCCCATACCTCAAGGGTCTCACAAATGCTTCAGTGGTTCCCATAGGAGTGGATCCCGCAAGATTCACCCCGGCAATGAATCCATCCCGTGATTTTTTCCTTTTCGTGGGAAGGTTCAGGAAATACAAGGGAATACAAACACTGCTTCACGCCTGGCGTATGCTGGAGGATCCTCCCCGCCTGATAATGGCAGGGGGAGGTAAAATGGAGAAAGAGGTGAAGGAGTTCTCTATAAAACACCACCTTCCGGTTACCATAAAAAGTAATGTGAGCGACATGGAACTCAATGATCTGTACGGTAATGCCAGGGCTCTTATCCTGCCATCAACACAGCGCAGTGAGGCATACGGCATGGTGCAGCTGGAAGCCATGGCATGCGGTACTCCGGTTATCAGCAGTGACCTTCCCACAGGCGTATCATGGGTGAACCGTAATGGTGAAACAGGTCTTCTGTTTTCCACGGGAAACCCGGAAACCCTTGCGGAAGCAGTGCGCAAACTGAACTCGGACGATGTTTTCATGGACAGTGCGGGAAAAGCTGCCAGGAAGAGGGCTCTAATGTGTTTCGATTCATCTGTCCTTTTCGGGAAGGTTGAAGAATGTCTTCTAAGAGCAGCAGGGAACTGACGCTGCTCATACTCACAGCAGCTGTTCTCGGGGTGATCGACTCAATGATTCCACGACCCCTTCCATTTTTCAGGATCGGGCTTGCAAACATCCCTTCTGTGATCTGCATTTTTCGCCTGGGGTGGTTCAGAACCCTGGAGCTCAATACCTCCAGAGCCCTGGCTGTTGCTCTGGTAACCGGAATCATCGGTACTCCCACCTTTATCCTTTCACTGGCTGGAGCAACCGCCAGTGCAACTGCCATGGCAGGCGTGCACCGGTACTTCCCCGGCGGGGTATCCGCAGTTGGAGTATCCATTTCAGGGGCTGTTGCATCTTTGTGGGCACAGCTTCTTGCGGCATCTATTATTTTACATGATATACCACTGGGGAACATGGTTCCTGTAATCACCCTGTGGGGAGTGCTCACCGGTCTGCTCGTTGGGGTGCTGGCTAAAACCGCACTGTCAAAGCTTTTTGACCATGGAGTATTGCGCAGGGCAGATGGTTAAATTAAGATAGACTGATTGGAAGGAAGAAATTGCTTCACGGAAGGTCAAGTGGATTCTGGGTATTCATCGCCTTGGCGGGAATGGTTACAGGTACCGTTTTCGGCGAGGCTGTCAGTGCGCTCCTTCCCGACAGTTCAGTGGCCCTCAGGCAATTCTTCGGCGGTAGCGCCGAGTTTTCTCTTGGCCCGGTCGGGTTCGACCTTTATATACTCAGGTTCCAGCTTGCAGAGATTGCAGTGAAGCTTAACATCATGACATTTGCCGGTCTTGTAACGGTGGGTGTCCTGTACAAATGGTTCTGACGGGAATGGAGGAAGTAATTTGGGCCGTATAGGAACAACCGAGCTTATCATTATTCTAGTGGTCCTGCTTCTTCTGTTCGGCGCCAGGAGAATACCGGAAATCGCCCGTTCGATCGGGCAGTCTCTCAGTGAGTTCAAGAAGGGACTCAAAGATGGAGAGACCGGGGGAAGAGAAAATGACGGCGATTCAGACAAGATTGAAGGGGATTCTTAATGGCAACCGTTAGCTACAGCGCAAGGGAAATTGACTGCAAGCTGGTCTACGCCGGTCCCGGCCTGTCCGGAAAGACCACCAATGTCAAATACATACATAGTCAGGTTACTGCTGATTCCCGCGGGAAACTCATCTCGCTGGCTGCGGGAAACGAAAGAACTCTCTTTTTCGATTTTCTTCCACTGGATTCAGGCGAGATCAATGGTTTCAAGATCAGACTGCACCTTTACAGCGTTCCAGGACAGGCAATGTATTCGGACAGCCGAAGACTCATCCTTCAGGGAGTGGACGGTATAGTATTCGTCGCGGATTCACAGGAATTCAGAATGGACGCTAACATCGCAAGCCTCAGGGATCTGAAGGAGAACCTGAGAACCCAGAAGCGAAAAGGTGTCAGCCTGGTCCTTCAGTGCAATAAAAGGGATATGCCTGACGCTGTACCTGTGTCCCGGATAGTCAGTGAACTTGGTCTCTCCAAGGTGCCATGTCTGGAATCAGTGGCATCTGAAGGCAAAGGTGTTTTCGAAACTCTCAGACGGGTGAGCAGAATGGTTATAGCCCGTCTCCATAGACAATTCGAACTTCTGGAGGGCAGGGCCTGATGTCAGAATCTCTTGTGGATCTGCTTCTTGTAAGGCTTGGAAGGGAGGAGGAGAAGAGAAAGGTTCTGAAGCTCCTCATAACAAGTCTGGACCTTTCCGTATCCGATGCCGAGGCTGCGGTGAATAATTCTCCATCTGTGATCAGGGAAGCTGTTCCCATGGGCGAAGCAAGGATCATTCAGAAAGATCTATACCCCTACATTGACCTTCTGCCCAGGTTCGACGATGAAGATGACGCACCGGATGAACCCATAGACGAAGCCCCTGAGGAAATCGAAGTGGACGACATAGAAACCGGGGAAGATGAGGATGAAGCCCGGGAAATCGATGAACCTGAGATCGAAGACCCTATTCTCATAACATCCGCCAGTGACGAAGTCAGATCCACCCGAAGGTGCCATATATGCGGCAGGACACCCACCGACGGGGAAAAGCTCGCCCCATGCAGAACCTGCAGCGACCTCACCTGCCGAGACTGTTTCGACCGCATGGCTCACGTTTGCAGCAAGTGCGCCGCAGCGGGTAAATCCATAGAGCATGCCAACGAGGGAGTAGAACCGGAAAAGGAACAGGGGCTTGTTTTCGACACAGACGAAACCGGCGAGAAACCAGAAGCAAAACCGGGTTCAGGAATATTCAGATACCTGGCCGTTGCGTTTCTGTTCATAGTGGCCCTGGCTGCTGTGTTCTATTTCATGGATCCCATGGGTCTCTTCGGCGAAGAAGCCTCCCCTGAACCCGCCCTTGATATTGCCGAAGCAGATACCGCAGAGGTGCTTCAGCCCGATACCGCGGAAACCCTGCTACGGGATTCACTGGCAGCCGGTCCTGATACCCTTGCAGTCATAGAACCTGTCACCCCTGAAGAGGATCCATACGCCCTGGCTTCTCTTGTCCTCGATGAAGAATACTCGGCAATTGATAATCCGGCTCCGGTGGCTTTCAGAAGGAGTGCTCCTGCTTCTGTTGGAGCTTCGGTGCTAAGGGATGAATCGGACCTCATTGCAGATCAGGTTGCTGTGATTGCCGCCTGGATACCTGTTCAGCTGGACGACGCGGTCCTTCTGCAATACCATGATTCAACGGAAGTTCTCGTGCTGGTTCTGAAACACCCGGAGGAAACTGAAACACGTCTGGCACTGCTCAGACGGATTTCTGACTGGCTTACACCATCGGAGATCGATCAGCTGGTTCTTCTTTACAGAGAAAACCGCTACCAGAATACAGTGATCATGAGTCTCGTATCCAGCAACTTCCCCCTTGTGCAGGGAGTTCTCAGCCCTGTACAGTTCCAGAACTATCTCAGTTACAGGGAAGACTGCTGGGAATCGATCTCCGGACCGGTGTCCGCCTGGCTCACTGACACTCAGTAGAATCCCACACAAACAACCAAACGGGAGATCGTGATTTAATGGCTTCAAAAAAGGAACGGAAACTTGTAATCATAGAGTCTCCGGCGAAAGCCCGCAGTCTGCGGAATTATCTTGGCAGGGGATGGGACGTTGTCGCATCCAACGGACACGTAAGAGACCTTCCACTGAACAGGATCGGTGTCAACCTCGAAACCCTTGAACCAACCTATACGGTTCTTCCCAAGAAGAGAGCCACCGTGGCCAAACTCAGAAAAACCGCCGAAGGCTACAGTGAAATTTACCTGGCAGCTGACCCTGACAGGGAGGGGGAGGCAATCTGCTGGCATGTATCTGAACTTCTGGCAGGCGATAACCGTAAATTCAAAAGGATCAGATTCAACTCGATCACAAGAGACGCCGTAACAGCAGCATCCAGATCAGCCACCAGCATAGACATGGACATGGTGGACGCCCAGCAGGCAAGAAGGGTAATGGATCGCCTGGTGGGATACAGAGTGAGTCCGTATCTGTGGAGAACCGTGGGTAAGGGACTGAGCGCGGGCAGGGTACAGACCGTTGCCCTGAAGATGATAGTGGACAGGGAAAAGGAGATAACCCTTTTCGTACCCAGGGAGTTCTGGCCTGTGGAGGCTCTATTCCTTCAGAACGGATGGGAGTTCACCGCAAAACTTCACAGGGTATCCGGGAAAAGAGCCGACGGCGAAAAATATTCTCCGGAAACAGGCGAAGAAGCCCGTTCCATCGTAAATGATGCAAAACGCCTTTCATGGAAAATAGAGTCCATAGAAGAGAAGAAAAAGAACCGTAAGCCCTCTCCGCCTTTCATAACCAGTTCGCTCCAGGTAACTGCTTCCTCGAGACTCTCCCTCTCCCCATCGGCAACCATGCGAATTGCACAGGACCTGTACGAGGGTTTCGAGATCAACGGGGAAAACACCGGTCTGATCACATATATGAGAACCGATTCGGTAAGGATAGAGCCCTCGGCCATAGAAGCCTGCCGTGCATTTATCAAGGAAAGATGGAGCAGCGGTCTTCTTTCTGATAAACCAAGAAGATTCCGCTCGGCTGGAAGCGCACAGGATGCACACGAAGCCATCAGGCCCACCGATGTTTCCAGAACTCCTGAAAGTATGAAGGGTATTATCGAGCCAAGGCACCTTAAACTCTACGAACTGATCTGGAGAAGATTCGTTGCCACCCAGATGTCAGACGCGCTCCTCTCTGAAACCTCCGCTCTGATAACTGGAGGAGATCTGGTTTTCAAGGCTTCAGGCCAGAAAATGGTCAGTGAAGGCTTCACGATGGTGGATCCCCTTCAGGTGAAGCTTATATCGGAGATCCCTTCCCTGGAAAAGGGTCCCGCGGAGCTGAAGGATATCAGTACAGAGCAGAAATTCACCAAACCACCAGCAAGGTTCTCCGAGGCATCTCTGGTTTCAGAGATGAAGAAGAAAGGTATTGGAAGACCCTCAACCTACGTTTCCATCATAGGTACCCTCAAAAAGAGAACATACGTAGAGCTGAAAGAGAAGAAACTGTTTCCCACCGATGTGGGTACCGTTACAGCCGATCTTCTCACCAGACTGTTCCCCCACATATTCAAGGTGGATTTCACCGCTGACATGGAAAATCTCCTGGACCAGATAGCAGCAGGGAAAAAGAACTACCGCGAAGCGGTTTCCCAGCTCTACGATCCCCTGGCCGTATCTTTGGAAGAAGCCATGAGAAGACTTCCTGAAATAAAGGCTTCCCTTGTAAGAGAAACCTCTGAAAAGTGTCCTGAATGCGGAAGACTCCTTGTGGAGAAGATGGGTAAATTCGGGAAATTCCTTGCCTGTCCCGGATTCCCGGCGTGTAAATACACCAGGCCTGCGGAGGGGAACGGTGAGGAAGTTCTGGAGCACAGCCCGTGCCCTGAGTGCGGCGGCAAACTTGCGGTACGCAAGGGCAGGTACGGCAGATACGTCTCATGTACGAACAACGGCTGTAAATACACTGGACCGGTTCCCGCAGGCGTCAGCTGTCCCGTTGACGGATGCACAGGACAGCTGGTTGAGAGAACCACCAAAAAAGGGAAGCTCTTTTACTCCTGCAGCCGGTTTCCCGAATGCGACTTCGCAATGTGGAACAAGCCGGTGGACAGGAAGTGCCACAGGTGCGGCTTCCCGCTGCTTGAAGAGAGAAAGAAGGGAGTGTACTGCCCTAATTGCAAGAAGAAGATAGACTGATAATCGGGGATTTCTCTGATGAGCTCCTTCACGGAAGGGGCCTGTCTCCGCTCACTGTAAACGCCTATGTAAAGCAGATGAGCGATTTTGCAGAAAAGGGCGGCTCATTCGGCGATGATTTCACAGCTGACAGCATAAGAAACTACATAATGGCAAGATCCGCATCAGGACTCTCCAGAAGGTCCGTGGCCAGGATGGTAAGCTGCTTCCGAACATTTTCCTCCTGGCTCCATGAAACCGGGAGGTCGGAAAACGATCCAGCCGCTTTCATACACTACCCCGGAAGAACCAGGAACCTTCCCGGTTTCCTTGGTATCGGAGAGGTAAAGGCGGTACTGGAAAATTTCCAGACCGACAAACCCCTGGGGGTAAGGAACCGTACAGTTGTGGAAGTTCTTTACGGAACCGGGCTGAGGGCAGCCGAGACGGCTTCTCTGCAGTGCAGTAACATCAGCACGGCAAACGGGCTTCTCAAGGTCCTGGGAAAGGGCCGAAAAGAGCGCATAGTGCCAATTCCTCAGGGTACCGCACACTGGATTTCCAGTTGGATGGAACTAAGGCATTCATTCATCAGGGGTGAAGACCCGGGAACACTGTTTCTCAGCGTGAGGGGAAGAAAACTTGACCCCAGAGATATCCGGCGTATTGTTGCTTCTGGGGTAAAGAATGCCGCAAGGGCGTCGGGGGCCACTCCCCATACCTTCCGGCACAGTTTTGCCACGCATCTTCTGGATGCCGGCGCAGACATTAGAACCGTCCAGGAACTCCTGGGCCATGAGGGAATAGGAACAACACAGATATATACCCATCTTACCACTGAGAAACTGAAGGGTGTTTATATGAAGACTCATCCCAGGGGGAAGAAGTGAAAATAAGGGCATTTTTCACCACGGACAGACTCATAGCAGTTGCTGCAGCACTTACTGCATTCACGGTATACATTATAACCCTTGCTCCTTCTGTGAGCTTCTGGGACAGCGGAGAATACATCACCTGTTCCTGGGTGGCGGGAATACCCCATCCGCCGGGGGTTCCCTTCTTCGTTCTCATGGGAAGGGTGAGTACTCTGCTCTTCTCCTTCATTCCCTCAATAGCAGCAAGGGTGAACCTCATGTGCGCCATTGCAGGCACCGTAACCATAGGCCTTCTGGCCAGACTGGTGCAGCGGTGGTCCATCAGAATGAACTTCGAACCGTGGCTCTACAGACCTGTTTCCGCTGCAGCTGCTCTCCTTGCAGCCTTCAGCTACACTGTATGGCGTAACAACAACGCAACGGAAACCTACGCAATGGCAGGTGTTCTTTCTTTGCTGATACTCTGGGTCTTCGACATCTGGCTTGAACGGAGACTTGCGGGAAAACCCGCAGGCAGGCAGCTTCTGCTCACCGGCTATCTCATGACACTTTCAATTGGAAATCACCTGAGCGCCCTTATCGTCGTGCTTCCGATATTCGCAATGTACGTGCTGTACGCCCTTAGAAAAAAGGCTTTCGAATGGCGTTCCCCGGGCTTTATAACCATGTTCCTGGGACTCATGGTCCTGGCTTTCAGCATTCATCTCTACATGCCACTTAGAGCCATTCAGAATCCCGAGATCAACGAAACGAATCCATCCGTATGGCAGGAGTTCCGTGAAGCTCTGGAGAGAAAGCAGTACGGACAGGTATCAATTTTAGACAGAAAAGGACCCTTCACCGAACAGCTGGGTCTTTTCCGGGAATACCTGTCCTGGCAGGTTGGCAAACCTGAAGCATGGACAGAACCCATGGGTACGGCTGGAGGAGCTGCATGGGCGCTCCTGTGGCTTGGCCTTTCCATGATGGCAATAACTGGACTTCTCGCCATGGGAACAAGAAGGAAGGATCTTCTCGTTCTGGTGGGACTGACCTTTTTCATGGCCAGTTTTGCCTTTGTGGTGTATCTGAATTTTAAAACCGGCCCGGAGGGCACTTCCACAGGTGAAGTAAGGGAACGTGATTACTTTTTCGGTGCATCATTCATTTTCTTCGCCGCACTGGCAATGATGGGAGCGGGTTCCCTTTTTCAGAAGGCAAAAAGTTCCCTTGCAAGGAAATCCGCCTGGCTTCTTCTTCTGTTCCCGGCAGTCTCACTGGCGGTAAACTGGCATATGTGTGATCGTTCTGGTGACTATGTTGCAAGGGATTACGGTATTAACCTGCTTGAATCATGTCCCGAGAACGCCGTGATAATAACCAACGGAGACAACGACACGTTCCCTCTCTGGTTCGCCCAGGGCGTACTCGGCGTAAGACGGGACGTTCTCATATCCAATCTCAGCCTGATGAACACCAGGTGGTACATGCGTCAGCTGATGGCCAAGGATCCGCTTCTACTGAGCTACACGGATGATGTGGTGGATTCCATGCAGCCTGTGTTCATCTGGGGTCCCAACTTCTTCCATGTTACATCTGAAGGTCTTCCGGAAACAAGCGCTGTGGACAGGGCGACCCTTGACCAGACCTTCGGTAATTCCTGGCCCTGGACCATGACCGACGGCGGTTCTTCGTTCACAGTTCCCAATATGGGCAGGGGAAACCAGGGTTCCATACCAATGCAGGACCTTCTCCTGATAAACATGCTTGGAAACCGCCATCTCCATGGCAGGGACATAATGATTGCCGGAACGGTATCAGGAGACAACAGGCAGTACATAGAAGACTATCTACAGATGCAGGGGATCACCTTCATGGTCCTCCAGGAACCGCCTCTCAATCCGGTGGATACCCGGAGGGGAATGGCTCTTGCTGACGAATACCTCACCACCGGTCTCGTGGATGCGGGAATCTACAAAGACGACCAGGCTGTACAGATAGCCAGGAATTACGTGAGCTGCTTCACCAGGCTGGCCGCCCAGTTCCTTGCGGCAGGTGATCCTGAAAATACCCGGCTTTGTCTGGACAGGGCGGAATATCTGTTTTCGGCCATGCCCGGGGATTGGCTGCCCATAATGCCCAGTTTCGTGCTTCTTAAATCGCGGCTCATCATGGGAACCCGGGGACCGGAAGCCGCAGGGGCATATGTGCGGGAGGCAGCTGCATACATGGACAGTATGGCTTCCATGAGCGGAACAACTGCATTGGACAGTTCCATTGATCAGCTTTCCGCCGTTTCCGGCGAGTTTCAGCAGGCCCAGGCGTTCAATTCCGTTGTGGATTCCATCAGCAATGGAACCCCTGAGCAGGAGTGGATAAGGATAGAGGCAGCCCTTGCATTCGGAGACTATCTTACCGCAAGGAACGTTCTCAACCAGCTTAGCGGTGAATACTCCGGTACCGAAGTATTCCAGCTGATGCAAACCACGGTTGACAGACACACCATCCACAACCCCTACAGCGCCGGTCTCAACATCATGGACACTGCTCTGGCTTCCGTCATCGGGAACATGGATCAGGAGAGTTCGGCTCTCGAATGGCAGGAAAACATTGATCCCGCGATCATCATCAACGAAATGATAGGACTTGCCTCCATAAACGAAGTGATGGCTGCGGTCTCGCTGGGAAGCATTATGGCACCGGTGGTGGATGATCCTGAAGGGGCAGCTCGTATCCGGGAGATAGCAGAGTACTTCGTACACGATCCGCAGGATGCAAGGGAAACGGCTTTGTGGTATATCCTTTCAATCAACACATTCTCCAGCCAGGCCAGGGCAGAACTCCTTTCAGATAAGGGTCTGGACGCACTTGCCTGGTCTGCAGCCGGATCCACGGAGGGATTATGAAACTGAGATCCACCACCGTTCTGGGTATAGTCAGGAACGGAAAGGCAGCCATGGCTGCCGACGGACAGGTAACCCTGGGAGACACCATTCTGAAAATGAGCGCCAGGAAGATCAGGAAACTCTGCGGAGGAACGGTGCTTGTGGGTTTTTCCGGTGCCGGTGCCGATGCCTTCGCCCTGGTAGAACGTCTTGAGGAAAAACTGGAAACCTTCAGGGGAAATCTTCCAAGGGCTTCAGTGGAACTGGCAAGGGAATGGAGAGCAGACAAATATCTCAGGGAGCTTAATGCAATGCTTGCCGCGGTGGACAGTCAGCATGCCCTTATCATTGGAGGTTCCGGAGAGGTGGTCGAGTCCCCTGACGGGATAGTATCGGTGGGTTCCGGATCCCCCTATGCCATTGCCGCAGCCAGGGCCCTTGACAGGCATACACGCATGGGTCCTTTGAAACTTGCAACTGAATCCATTTCCATAGCTTGTGATATTTGCATTTACACAGGTGGAGATGTGCAGTCGGAGGAAATATGCGTTCCGGAGTAATGACACCCGGCGAAACTGTCAGCTGGCTTGACAAGCATGTCATAGGCCAGAAAGAGGCCAAACGAACGGTTGCTATCGCCCTGCGGAACAGATACAGAAGAAGGCTCGTCGAAGAACCCATGCGTTCGGAGATCTACCCCAGCAATCTGATCATGATGGGTCCCACAGGGGTTGGTAAAACCGAAATAGCCAGAAGAATAGCAGGTCTGGCAGGGGCTCCGTTCGTTAAAGTTGAGGCCACCAAATACACTGAAACCGGCTATGTGGGAAGGGACGTCGAGGGTATAATCCGCGATCTTGTCCGCACGGCGGTAAACCTTGCCACGAAGAAAGCCAGGGAAAAGAAAAAGCTGGAAGCTGAAAGTATGGTACAGCACCGGCTCCTGGCGGCGCTTCAGTCTTCCGGACCCGATATGGGAACCCCTGAAACCCTGAAACTGCTCCTTGAGAAGGGAAGACTCGAGGAAGTGGAAATAGAGCTCACCGTCTCGGAGAAAGCCATGGGTGTAGAGGTTTTTCCAATGGTTCCGGGACAGGGGTTCGATAATCAGCTGAATGACCAGATGAAAAAGATGCTGGACAAGGTCATAGGAAGAAGACGGAAAAAACTGCGCATGACCGTGGCCAATGCCAGAAAGAAGATTTTCGACGATGAAATGGAGAGGATACTGGAGGGGGGAGACCACATCAGGGAGGGTATCAGACTTGCCCAGGATGAAGGAATAGTGTTCATCGATGAGATCGATAAAATAATCGGCTCCGAGGGGGGAAGCGGACCTGATGTTTCAAGAATGGGCGTTCAGAGAGATCTCCTGCCCCTTGTTGAGGGAAGCACGGTTCCCACTAAGTACGGCCCTGTAAAAACCGACCATATACTTTTCATTGCAGCCGGCGCATTCCACGGCAGCAGCCCTTCCGACCTTATTCCGGAGCTTCAGGGAAGATTCCCCCTGCGGGTTTCCCTGGATCCCCTCTCCGAGGATGATCTGCTGAGGATACTCACGGAACCTGAGAACTGCATACTTGATCAGTATCTGAAACTGCTGGAAGCTGACGGTCTTCAGCTCTTCGTGGATGCAAAGGCAAAGAGGCAGATAGCCCATACCGCAAGACACCTGAATGAAGAGAAAGAGGATATCGGCGCAAGAAGACTCCGATCCGTTCTCTCCTACCTTCTGGACGAGTATCTTTACGGTGCACCGGACATGGTCACAGGAAAAGCAAGACTCACCGGACGCAAGGCGGAGGAAAGGCTGGGACTGCTGGTTGAAAGAAGCAGCGAAGAGGGTTATATATTATGAGATCGCTGTCAGGAAAGTAAGAGGGGGATAGTATGCACAGGTCAGGCAATGAGATAGCCTATAAGATCGTTTACTACGGTCCGGGGCTTTCCGGCAAAACCACAAATCTTCGAGGTATCAGGGATCTTATAGCCCCTGAGAACAGAGGAAGACTGGTGACCCTCTGTACCAGATGTGAAAGAACCGTTTTCTTCGATTTCCTTCCTGTGAATTTCGCAAGGATCGGCGATACAAGGCTCAAGCTTCATTTGTATTCCGTTCCGGGCCAGGCATATTACGCCCTGAGCCGCCGGGTGATACTTGACGGGGTAGACGGCATAGTCTTCGTTGCGGACAGCCAGAAAGAAAGAGCAGAGGCCAATCTGAATACTGTGGATGACCTTGAGCACAATCTTAAGAGCTACGGTCTCGATATTTCCATGATCCCGATAGTTCTTCAGTTCAACAAGCGTGATCTGCCCGGGATCATGTCCACCGAAGACATGAACAGAGACCTGAACAGGTTTGGCTGGCCTACGGTTGATTCCGTTGCAATAGGCGGCAGCGGTCCTGCTGAAACCCTGAAGATCATCGCCGCTAAAATTGCCAAGCGCCATGCGCGCATCGGCTGACCTGCTGAACAAATACAGAATTACATTTCTCCTCCTTCTTATCATGGCGGGGGGATATGTTTTCCGCACGGTTTTCGCAACCGCCGTAATGCCTCCTCCCCTCAGAATGCAGGGCGAAACCACACAGGCCTACAGATATGCAGCGCTGGTCTCTTCAGGTGAAGGAATTCCTGAGGTGGACACTCTGGTCATGCGTCCCGGGGGAATGGTAACCGGGGATAACTCCATTTTCGAAGAGTACATAGCAGGGGGCATCCACCGTTTGACCGGGGGCGATCTGAACGATTTTCTGAGAATATTCTCCAGATTGTTCCCCCTCTTTTCCATACCGGTCCTTTTCCTGTGGATGAGGAACAGCGGTTTCAATGCAGGGGAATCCTTCACTGGTGCCGCACTTTACAGCGTAATTCTTCCCGCCCTTCTAAGGACCAGAGGAGAAAGCCTGTACAGGGAAACAGTGGCTCTGCCCATCATTTTCGCAGCCCTGATGCTTGCAGATCTTTCAAGAAAAAAAGAAACCCGCAGGGATCTGGTATTTTCAGCAGCAGGTGCCCTTCTGTTCTTCTGCGCCCTTGCCGCATGGAAGGTAACCGCCTTCCTTGCTTTTCTTCTGTTCGTATGGTTCAGTTTTTCAGCAACCAGAAAAACCACGGTTATCCCTTTTGCCTCTGCGCAGCTGATCGCTTCCATTACCCTCTCTCACATGATCCACGACGGGGCTCTACACTCACCTGCAACCGTTATGGCGGTTTTCGCCGTGATAGCCTCGGTTACCGGGAAACGCAGGATATGCTCCTGGGCCGGCATTGGTCTTGCAATACTCGCCTCGATCCTCTTCCAGTCCTCTTCAACAGGTCATGTCACCTCTGTAATCCTGGCAAAATTCAGATTTCTCTTCAGGCATCCTGAAAACCCCCTTCTCCTTGACGAGGATGCAAGATTGTTCTGGGTAAGCGGATACACCAGTCCATCTCCTGGTCAGATAATTCTGCTGTTCGGAGCGGCTCTCGCAGTGTCCGCTGCAGGTGTCAGGAGGTTTTTCAAACAGGCATCAGGAACTCTGCTTCTCTGGCTCTTTCCCGTATCCGTTGCCGGATATCTTCTTTTCGACAGGCTTCATGTAATCCTGGCATTCGGTGTGATTCCTCCTCTGATCGCATCTCTCCGAGGCAATAAATACCTGCTTGCCGGGGTTGTCGCCGTTTTCGGCACACTCTCCATGTATGTTCCTGCAGAGGCGGGTATCCTGGCCGATTCTGGTTTCCATATGGGAGAGTCCGGTTCCCTGCTCACAGACAGCGAACTCACAGGGCTGCTGTCCTGGTCCGGCGAACACAGAGGTACGGTGCTTTCCTACTGGCATATTTCCGGTCTTCTCTCCGCCTATGCGGAAACACCTGTGGTCACCCACACTTTTTTCGAGAGCAGGGTCAACCGTGAAACCATAGTTGAGTTTGCAAGACGCATCTACGGAACTGAAGATGAAATGGCTTCATTCATGGAGGAAAAGAAAGCCCATTATCTGGTTTATCAGGCTGACTTCGTTTTTGACAGGTCACCCCAGGGGCTCCTGTACCTTGCCGGGCTCACAGAGGTTCCCGACGGATCTCTGGCCGTGAGACTTCACTACTACCCCGAGTCTCTTTCAAGGCTTGCTCCTGTCTGGCAGGGCCCTTCACTGCGGGTCTTTGCCCTGGACGAGGCTCCCTCTGATTCCCTGAAGAGGTACGTGCTCTGGGACAGGGATTACGGCGGTTTCATCAGCGACTATCCCTCAGCATTTGCCGCCGTGATGTCGCCGGTTGAAACCGGCCTTTATCTCGGGGGAACGGGAATGGAAACAGGTAATGCGTATAAAATCTCCGCCGCTCTGCTTCTTCTTGCTGAATCACCTGATGAAGTTCCATCGGATGCGTCCATAGAGCTTCTTCAGAATCTGCTTATGGCCCATCTGTACGGAGACTACCCCCTGGAGAGGCTTGCAGACGACTTTGAAACATATCTCGATGCCTGGGGACCTGATCCCCAGCTGCGCCTGGATCTCATCAGACTTCTCCGGAACGGGGGAATGGAGGAAAGGGCTGAGCATCACATCAATATTCTCCAGAATACAGGAAGGCAGGGTTCATGAAATTCTGGAAGATGAGCGGTGCCGGTAACGATTTCATAATGGTGGATAACCGCAGGGGAGATCATACCGCGGATCTTTCTCCGGAAAGAATTGCTTCCCTCTGCAGGCGGGGTCTCTCCGTGGGTGCAGACGGTCTTATAGAGATAATGGAGAGCGCCGGGAACAGCTTCAGAATGAGATACAGCAATTCAGACGGAGGAGAAGCCGAGATGTGCGGCAACGGCGCCAGATGCATCTGCCGCTTCGCCTGTGAACTGGGTATGGTATCCATGGGTGATGAGTTTTCCTTTGAAAGTGCCGCTGGGGTTCACAGAGGCCTTGTCACAGGCGATGCCGAAGCCAGGATATGGATGACGGAGCCAGTTCTTCACTGGCCAAAGGGAAAGATCCTTACCGGAACGGAACTTGAGGCCGGTTTTGCAGATACAGGCGTTCCGCATGCTGTTGTCTTCACCGAAGACACTGAGGATGGCACATTCGAGAAGTATGCCCCACTGGTAAGGTCAGCGGCGGAGTTCGGTCCCCGGGGAGCAAATGCCAACTGGGTGAAGGTGCTGCCGGACGGTTCGTTGTCAATGAGAACATGGGAGCGGGGAGTCGAGGGTGAAACCCTTGCATGCGGAACCGGTGCCGTGGCTTCGGCCCTTATAGCCTCAACGGTGCATGGGTATGTAACCCTTCCTGTTACGATAAATGTAAGAAGCGGCCTCAAACTGGTGGTGGGAAATGACCACAGCGGATGGTGGCTTCAGGGAGAATCTCGTTTTATATACCGTGGTGAGACCTTATGACTTACAGAGCGGGCATAACTCAGTTGGCAGAGTGTCAGCTTCCCAAGCTGAATGTCGCGGGTTCGATCCCCGTTGCCCGCTCCATACATTCGAGGCCTGAATGACCTTTCTCATTATTTTTTACCTTTTGTCAACATCGGCATCAGCAGATGATATCTGGCAGTTAAGGTCCGGAGTGATCCCTGTTCAGGGTGCGTCTGTCTCATCCGGCTCCAATTACAGTTCGGCAATCAACGGGCTTTCAGCCCACATGAACGGTGAAGAGCTTCGTGATGGTCTCGAGTCGGGTTATGGGAGGCTTCTTTTCCCCCTTGCCGGAAACCTTGTCAGATCAGGTTACACAGCAGAAGCAGAGCTGTTCTGGCTCCATTCAGATGATGCCCCTGCAAATAGAGGGGAACTCCTGGCGGCCCTTTCCTGGTTTGGACGATACCAGCTCTATTCTCTGATGACGGACAGGGCGGAAACCCCTCCGGATATGGAGGGAAGGCTGCACGAGGATCACTGTGCCGCAGTTTGTTCGGCTGGCTGGATGACCGTGCGAAGTGACGGCCTTTTTCATCCTGAAGAACTTGTTCAGAAGGGGGATCTTATCCTTCTTTCACGGTATTTTCCCCGTTTCTCCGGCCTGGACTTCCTGCCCCTTTCTGAACTTGACCGCCCGCCCTCAGAGGGAGAATGATGTTCGAGAAAGCCAGATTAAGACAGAATGCCCAGCTGGAAGCGGCTGTGGACATGATAAAACGTTCTCAGCAGCAGATTCCAATTGGACCTGCTCTTGTTTCCTGGATACGCATCGTTCTTCTTCCTCTCTGTGTCTGGTGCGGATGGAACGGTAATTACGAAGGAATGTTCTGGCTTGCCCTCACCGCCTCTTCAAGTGATTACTTCGACGGCTGGTTCGCAAGAAGGTCGAAACAGTCATCCACTCCCGGGAAAACCCTGGACATGCTGGCAGACAAACTGTTTCTTTCCGTAATGCTTATTTTCCTGGCAAGACTTGGTGCAGTAAAGCCGGAACTGGCTCTAATCCCCGCATGGTATCACATAACCGTGGTTCTGGGTCTTCTTATGGTGTCCTGGAGCCTGAGCATTCCCGTGGTGGCCATCACCACAAGCGAGAGGCTCACCATCATACTCAGCTACATTCTCGTGATCACCGCTACAGGAGCCCTTGCCTACCCGGAGAAGAGTATTTTCGCTAAACTCAGCGGAATTACCCAGATATTCACCCCGATAGCAGTCATACTTGGAACCATAAGCTACTTCAGGTTTTCAAGAAGACTTATACAGAGGTACATGAAATGATTTTCCTCCTGATCCTCATGGCCTCATCGGCTTTAGAGCTGGAAAACGAAGGCCATCTTGCCCGTGCAGGTGCCGCCTGGCAGCGTGAAGGCAGCATCCAGGGACAGGCAAGGATAATGGGCAGACTTCTTGAAGAAGCTCTTTATGCAGGCGACGGGGAAAGGGCTCTGCTTCTTATCAGTGAACTCGAGCCGGTTTGCGGAGACACTTCTCTGGTACGCTTCTGGAGGGCGAGGATAGCATGGAGCGCAGGATTGCCTGAGCTTGCAGCAGCGGAACTCGACCAGGTGTGTACCTCTGACCCCTGGCTTCTGCACCGGGCACAGGGAACTGCCGCTCTCTACAGGGGACAGGGCTCCGAGGCAGCTTACCAGTTCATCCTGGCCACAGCAGCGGCAGAAACTGCCAGAAGAAAGTTCTGGAGCGGGATCGACCTGTGCTGCGCCTATCTTCTTGAAGGAATGACAGACCAGGCACTGGCCCTGTCCGAGCTGCTTTTATACAATTATCCGGCAGACGCCATGGCAGAAGTCATGTACGGTCTCTGCCTCCATTTGTCCGGACAATACTCCAGGGCTTCCGGAGTGCTCTCCGGAGTCAGCGGGGAAAGCGCCGCTGCAAAAAGGCTTGCGTATATCCTTATGGAAGGATTTGAACAGTGAAAATATTCAGAAAGCTTTTCGGGAACAGACGACAGGAAAGGGTCAGTTCCAACTGGAATGAATTCACTTTCCCGGGGGATGTGAATAATCCGAGCTCCGTTGGTGTTTTTGCCTCTTCGGAAGTAAGCAGTATCTGGTCAGCGGTTTACATGGCAAGGGCTCTTCAGGAATCGTATCCCGATACCACCCTCCATTTCGTGGTTCACAGAGACCTGGCTGAAATTGCCGGATTCCTGCCCTGGAAACCCGAGATTCACGTTTACGACAGCGATCCCGGAGCCGCCGAGCCTGAAGTTCCCGGTGAAATGCTTCTCTTCGTGGCAGAACCCGATGATGAACTTCTTCGTTTCGTGGAGAAATCCTCACCTGCGGCCTGTGTCTCCTTCGCAGATCATCCTGCTGTGAACATCCAGGTTAAGATAGAGGAGGAACTGCTGCCCGGGGCAATAGGAAACATGATGCAGGTACTGAAACTGAAAAGCATTGATAAGTGGGTTCCCGAGGCTCCGGCCATTCTTTCCGAGAAGGCCTCAGCAATACTCTCTCCGGTGTCCCACCGAACGCTGCCCTACATTCTGGCCACCGAGGCCGTGGCGTCCATACTGGAGAAGAAGAGGGCGGAGATACCTCTTAAACTGGTGATTACAGACGGCAAAACGTCCAGCATTCCCCCCGGAACCGACCAGCCTCTGATGGCCGCTATCGTGGCGGGAGCCTCTGCGGTCATTACCACCAACCGCGATATCTGGATTCACGCTTCCGCACTGAGGATACCGGTCATAGGTCTAGACAGAAAAGGAACCTTCAAAGGATGGGACAGGGAAGCGGTCACAGGCGACACGCAGTTCCTGGAAGAATGGGCTGCGCTGATCAGAAGGGGCTGGTAGAATTGAAGAAGGTGATCACCTACGGAACATTCGATCTTTTTCATATAGGCCATCTGAACCTTCTTCGAAGGGCAAGGGAACTTGGTGACTATCTGGTGGTGGCGGTATCCACAGATGAATTCAATGCCGGCAAGCACAAACAGTGTGTCTACCCCTATGAGCACAGAGCCAAAATAGTGGAAGCCATAACATATGTGGACATGGTCATACCGGAGACCAGCTGGAAACAGAAAACTGAAGACGTGAAGAAATATGGCATAGACGTCTTCGTGATCGGTGACGACTGGGAAGGAGAATTCGATTTTCTGAAGGAATTCTGTGAAGTGATCTACCTTCCCAGAACCGATCATATTTCCACCACCAGTGTGAAGCACAGTCTGCAGAACGGTGAAACCATCAGCTGATGAGACTTCTTTTCTATGTTTCCAAGCTATACTCGATACCGGTGGTCAGCCCTGTTTTCCTTGAGGCTGAAAGAAGAGGGATACCCTGCGCCTTCTACGTGAGCAGCAAGGTTAGAAAAAGACTGCCTGATCACTTTCTTTCCTCTCCGGTCTTCACCGAACTGGACCGGGCCTGTGAATACCAGCCGGATTACGTACTCTGTCCCGGAAACTTCGTCGATTTCCGTCTGCCCGGGGTGAAAGTGGAGCTTTTTCATGGTATCGGAATAGAAAAGCCATCACACTACAGGATCAGGCATTTCTTCGACTACTATTTCACATCGGGCCCTCTGGTAACGGAACGATATATGGAAATGCAGCGTAAGCACCGCTACTTCAGAACCTTCGAAACAGGCTGGCCCAAGATCGATCACATACTGAACTATCCAACCGGTGGACTCAGGGAGAGATACGGCATTCCGGCTGACAATAAGGTGATCCTGTACGCTCCAACCCACAGCAGGACCATGGCGTCAGCAGACTGCATTTTACCTTCCCTTAAGGAAGCTCCCGGGATAAACGAGACCTGGTTCTGCAAACCGCATGAGTTCATGAACAGAGACACTGCAGCTCAACTGAATGATTCAGGGATAACCATGATGGACTCATACGACATTACACCTTACCTGCACCTTGCCGATGTGCTTATATCGGATACTTCCTCCGTGGTCTACGAGTTCATGGCCCTGGATAAGCCGGTTGTCACCTTTCGAACCCTGGGAGCCAGAGACAAGGGGATAAACATCGTATCCCCGGCGGAACTCAGGGAGGCAGTTGACCGGTCACTGGAACGACCGGAAGAATTCAGCGCTGCCCGGAAAGAACACATGGCCCGGGTGAACCCCAGACTGGACGGCGGAATATCCGGTGGAATACTGGATCTGCTTCAGTCAGGACCTGAACCGGCAGGCAGGAAACCTTTGAACCTGTTCAGAAAAATGCAGGTGGTCTGGCACGGTATCTTCAGAAAAGGCTACTTGAGGTAGCTCCCTGCTGCATCCATGAGTTCCAGAAATTTCTCGTATACCGTTTCAGGTTCTATGCCCAGGGTGTTGTCCTGAAACTCATATAGTTTCTCGTTCTTCACATGCATGTGTATCGGAAGGTGCCATGCGGTCCATTTCCATGGATTGGTATTCGGTCCGAAAACAGTCAGCGTAGGGGTTCCAACAGCGGTTGCCAGATGATGTATGCCTCCATTGTTCCCTATGTAGGCAGCAGCCTTCTCTATGAAAGCCCCTGCTTCGTTGAAGGTGGTTGCAGGGGCAACCAGCGGTTTTTCGTGCATGAGGGATTCCATGATCCTGATTTTCTCTTCCTCGCCGGGCCCCCATAAAAGAAGAGTCCTGTATCCTGCCTCCGCTGTTATCATATCGGCCACAGCGGAGAATCTTTCCAGGTCCCATTGTCGTCTTGCCACAGGTGTTACAGGTGAGAATACCACCGTTCTCTCTCCTTCGAGCCCATTGCTGAGGTACCATTCAGCGGCTTTTCTTCTGGAGGTTTCCCTGAGGTGTATGAATGTTTCTCCTCCGTCGTCATGGATGCCCAGGGGAGAAAGCATCCCGAATTTTGCCCTGGCTGAATAGATCTGATTGTTCTTCAGGGTTCTGTGGTTGTAAACCCAGTTGCAGCCCTTCAGCATGCTCCATTTCTTGGTTTTATGCCATCCAAGACGGAGTCCTGCACCGCTGAAAAGAACGATCTGTGAAGCTCCCGGCCCTCTGGCCTGATCGATTACAAGGTCATACTGCCTGCCATGGATCCGCCTCAGAAGGCGAAGCCGGGCAAGGAGGTAGCCGGCTGAATTTCTTTTTTTCCGTTCCATTATGACCAGTTCATCTATGTTCGGATTATCCTCGAGAACCTGGGAATAAGGCTTCTGTACCAGAAAGTCTATTCTGCTGCGGGGAAATTTCCTTCTCAGTGCAGGAAGATAAGCTGTGTTCAGAAGAACGTCTCCGAAAGGTTTGTACTGTATGATCAGTATTTTCTTCACGGAAGCCAGTTTCCCTTCCGGTATCACACCTGTCACTGAAGGCGATCCTTTCCATACTCCGTGTATTCCTTTTCTTCCATTATCATGGAATCGGTCTGCATGCTTATCTTTCTCTTCATGGCCGCACGTCTGTCGTTCTGCATGTATACTCCCCTGGCACAGCGGATGAACTCTTCTCCGAAATCCCCTGCGGCTTCCAGTTTTCTTATCCGGTCTTCTATATCCCAGATGCGGAGATTAACCTCCTTCAGTTCAATGAACTCAGGTGATTCCGGGGTTATGCCCAGTTTCTCCATTTCTGCGATGAGGAGGTCATACTCGAGCTGAACGTTGTCTGTTTTCCGCCTGTCGGTGATCTTCTCGAGTTTAATGGAAAGTATTGTCACCTTGTCAACTACTTCTCCAGTGGACACATCTATTTTCATTCAGTGCTCCCTGCTGTCTGCCCGGTCCATTGACTTGGAGTTATAATGTGAACAGAAATAATACAGTAAGAAATATTCACCGTGCAAGAGCGAGGTTTCCTTGAGGATAGTTTTCCTTTTTTTCAACGGATTGCATCAGCTTTATCACACTGCGGGAACCGCCATGGAGCTGGGTTGTCTTTCTTCAGAAGCAGAGGTTCTCTGCCTTTCCTGCAACCGGGAACACACCTCGGCCCTGGAACGGGTGAGAAGCCTCTTTCCCGGTACGAAGACCGTTATCAGGGAAATACCCCAGCCTTTCAGGTACAGGTTCCTGAACATCAAGGGAAAGATGTATCCCTCGGTTAACGCCATGGTGCGCAGATCGGGAAAGATCCTGAACCGTTCTGACGCAGTGGTTACAACATCCCACGGCACACCGGGATTGCTCAGGAAGTTCGGTATAGACAAACCCAGGATCATTTATCAGTATCATGGCTGCGGCGACAGAAGGTACGGATTCGACCCCGGCTTCAAAAGAATGGATATGATGCTTCTTCCCGGCGAGTATCACAGAAAGCGGCTTCTTGATCAGGGCATAACAACCGGGATGCCAACCTGGACCGTGGGCTGGCCGAAGTTCGAAATAACAGGAAGAAGGACCCATGAACCCGTTTTCCCGAACACGAATCCTGTTGTTCTTTACAGCCCACACTGGGAGCCGGAACTGACTTCCTATTCGGATTTCTCACAGCCTGTGCTGGACTACTTCAGAAGGAACAGGAGAATTAACCTTATATTCGCGCCTCATCTTCTTGTGAAACACTGGCGGGTTCACCACGGTTACAGGATGTACAGCAGCACAGGGCAGGATGATAACATCATAATCGACTACGGTAGCCGCAGAGCGGTGGACGGGTCATGGCTTCAGGCGGCAGACGTCTACCTGGGCGATGTGAGCAGCATGGTCTACGAATTCATTGCCCTCAAGCCCAGACCCTGCATATTCCTCAACGCCCATGGAGTTCGATGGAGAGGAAACCCGGACTACAGATTCTGGGAGTACGGGCCGGTGGTGTCGGGAATGGAGGAACTGGCAGAACTTCTCGAAGCACTTCCCGCTTCGGACGACAGGTATCTCGAAGTTCAGAAAAAGAGGATACCGGAGTATTTCAGCATCACCGGCGAGTCCAACACCAAACGTGCGGCAAAAGCAATTCTGGAATACATGGAGACATTGTGAAACTTGGAATTCTCAAGAGCTTCTGCGGTGAGTACAGGTACTATGTAAAATCCTGCAGTGAGCTTGGACTGGATCATGAGGTAGTCGACATCATTGCCCCGGACTGGATGGAAAGAATCAACCGGAGCAACTGTGACGGATTTCTGTGCAGACCTCCTTCCAAAGTGCAGGAACGCAAAACGATGTTCGACGAAAGACTGATGGTGCTGAACAGGTTCATGAAGAAGGAGATCTATCCGTCCCTGGATGAAATGCTTATCTATGAGAACAAGAGACTGGCCCATTACTGGCTTGGTGTTAACGGATTTCCCGCACCGGAAACATATGTTTTCTACAGGAAGAGGGATCTGAAGGTATTCCTTGACGGTTATGATTCCTATCCTCTGGTCTACAAATCCAATATAGGAGCCAAGGCCACCGGCGTAAGAATACTTCGGTCCAGGAAACAGGTGGAAAAACTGGGAAGGAAGATATTCGGCATTTTCAAAACACCCTCCCTCGCCAGGGGCTACACACCGGTAAAATCCGGTAAACTGCTGAAGGTTCCCGCAACGGGACTGCGCGAGAGACATACCATGCTGCTTCAGAAATATGAGAACATCAAGTGGGAGTGGCGCATGGTAAAAATCGGAGAATCCTACTTCGGGCATAAAAAGCTTCTGGATCCCGGCGGTCTTGCAAGCGGTTCGAAACTCAAGGGATGGGGAGCCCCCCCCGAGGAGCTTCTCGAACTTACCAGGAACATCTGCGAAAGTGGAAACTTCCGGTCCATGGCGGTGGACATTTTCGAAACCGTTGACGGAAGGTATCTCGTGAACGAACTCCAGTCCATATTCGGCCAGTCCACGGAACATCTGCTCATGGTGGATAACGTTCCGGGAAGGTATCTGGAAAAGGGGAAGTCCTTCCAGTTTCAGCCGGGAGACTTCGCCCGTCACAACAGTTTCATGCTCAGAGTGAAACACTTCGTGGAGCTGCTGGAAAAACAATGAAGAAAATACTCTTCGATCTGAAGAAGGAATACTATCTGAACTCTTTGCTTCCCCTTTACCGGGCCATGTCCATGGACAGCCGCTATGATCTCTGGATAAGGTCGGGAACCGACAGTCATCGCTTTCTGGGAGTTATTCCCGTATCCAACAGGAAAAGGATAGAAAGGAATCTGGTCAGAGAGGGCTTCAAGGTTACGGATGATACAAGGGGATTCCACGGCGTAGTCTGTGGTGATGCCCTGAAGAATCCTGAAAGGTACGACCGGGTTCCGCTTTTCCATCTGGATCATGGTGTGGGTATAAAAACACTGCGGATAAGGAACATCGTTAAGCAGAGGAACAGGCGGTACCATGTTTTCCTCGAGGGAAACTACTGGTTCGACTATGTAAAAAGCCTTGGCTGGGAAAACAGAGCAGACTTCCACATAACCGGTCTCCCCAAACTGGATCCCTTCTTCAGGAAGGATTCGTTCAGCACAGAGGAGATACAGAACAGGCTCGGACTCGACCCGGGGAAGAAAACCGTGCTCTTCGCTCCTTCCTACAAGCCCAGCTGCATTGGTGCCATAGGGGAAACTATCCTTGATCTGATTTCCGAGTACAATCTCATTGTCAAACTTCATCCCTACTCATGGGGGGGCAAGTACGCTCCGCACTCCCAGCACCGTCTTTACCAGAAACTTGCGGAGAGGAACAGAGGTTTCTGCCTTGTTCACAGGAATGATTTCGATGTGTACCCGTACCTCTTTGTTTCCGATACCCTTGTAAGCGACACATCAAGCGTTATAAACGAGTTTCTGGCACTGGGCAGGCATGGCGTCATCTATCAGCTTCCCTACGAAAACCTGAATCATTCCGACGGCATGCCGGTTCTTTCCATAGATCCGGCAGAATGGCTTAAAGGGGCATTTCCCCACATAACCGAACCGCATCAGCTGAAAACCGCAGTTAAAACTGCCCTAAACCCGGATCAGAAGATGAGGGAGAAGCTTCAGGACTACAGGAATTACTTTTTTACCGGTCTTGACGGCAAGGCCTCTGAAAGGGTGAAAAAAGTCATCGATTCGGTTCTGGGCCTCTGAGGACTGAAGCCTTCCATCTTCTGTGAAACCATACCCACTGTTCCGGAGCGCCCTTTATCCACTGGCCTATCCGCTGATTCAGCAGGATCAGTATATCTTCATGGGAATCATTCTCCGAGAAGTAGAGGGGTTTCTCTATCTCAAGGATGTAGCTGGAATCCTTTTGCCGAACTATATGCAGGGGAACCACTGGAACACCGAGCCTCCTTGCAAGCATGGAAGGGGCAACGGGGGTTCTGGCGGGAAAGCCCAGAAAATCCACTGTCTCGCTCTGTACCCTGGAGGTGTCCTGATCTATCAGTATTCCCACGGCGGTATTGCTTCTGAAGAGCCTTACGATAGGTCCGACGCCTCTGTCTCTGTCCACCACGTGTATACCCGGGGCAGCCCTGAGTTTCTCCAGTACCTCCGATGCCCCTGAATGGGTCAGTGAACGGCCCACCACTCCGGTTTCGAAACCCTGAAGCTTGACGGCCCTTGGAATAAGCTCCCAGGCACTGAAATGAGCGGTAACCGCTATGGCGCCCTTACCATGGCTGAGCGCTTCAGCCATGTTTGCGGCACCCTGCACCTTCACCTTATGCTGAAAAGCCCTGTCACTTCGCCTGGAGTAATGAAAAAAGTCAAAGTAACTGGTTAGTAACGATGCATATATGGCCGCAGTACCTGCCTTCAGTCCATTTTCGGCCATTACCGTCCGCCTGTGTTCATTTATAACCTTGCCGGCGGATAGGGGAAAAAGGGAAAGGATGAATCCAATGAACCGTGCATTGAGCCTCAAAAGTGCGGATGGAGTACAGACACAGCAGAAAATCACGATCCTCACCGCAGGGGCGATAAGCAGGTGTCTGATCCGTCTCAGTGGTTTATTCTTTCTTTTCATGGCTGCTGGAGAATACCTCCGGGAAGACTGAGCTGTCAAGAAACCCATTATATTAGCTTTTCCACAGGCAACGGGAGGAATCTGGAATTGCACAGGAAGCTGATACTCTTCGACACGCTGGGCATCCTATACAGGGGACACTACGCAATGATAAAGAGGCCCCTGAAGGGGAAAGACGGCACTGTTACAAGCGGCCTCAGTCACCTGCTTTCGGAACTTGCGCGTGCAATTGCCGATAACCCCGGTTCAGTTATAGCCGCAATCGGAGACGCGCCCGGTCCCACCTTCAGATCGGATATATTCCCGGAATACAAGGCTAACCGGCCTGAAACCCCCGAAGATCTCAGAGAACAGACAAGACTGGCCAGGGAGATAATACCCCTGATGGGTATTCCATTCATTGAAAGAGAAGGCCTTGAAGCTGATGATCTCATTGCTTCACTGGCCAGATCTTCAAGCCTTCCAGTGCTTGTGGTATCTCCTGACAAGGATCTTCTGCAATTGGTTTCAGAGGGGATATCTGTCCTTCGCCCGGGAAGATACGGTGGGTCATCCACACTTGTTGAAGCAGGTGGGGTCAAAGACATAATGGGTGTCCCCGCGGGAAAAGTGGCTGACCTTCTGGCTCTGACGGGGGATTCTTCCGATAATATTCCAGGCGCAAAGGGCATAGG
Source organism: uncultured bacterium (assembly GCA_964571965.1). GTDB lineage: Bacteria > Fermentibacterota > Fermentibacteria > Fermentibacterales > JCC-6 > Sabulitectum. Next base: position 91,026 of record CAZNFQ010000001.1, read on the forward strand.
CCCGAAGGGTGCCGTAAAGCTTCTTGATGATTTCGATTCCGTGGAAGACATATACCGCAACCTTGACTCCGTTTCCCCGGAATCCCTTCGCAGGAAGCTTGCTGATTCTGAAGATGCCGTCAGACTCAGCCTTGAACTCACACGCCTGGACAGACCCCTTCCATCAGATGTTTCCTTCAATGACATCGTAATGAGTGAACCTGACCGCAATTCTCTTCTTCCAATACTGGACAGGCTCTCATTGTCCAAAGTTGCTGATTTCGCAGGTGTGGACCTGCAGCAGACCGATGCCGCCCCCGGGGAAACGGAATACATCTGTAAAACAAACATCGTCGACTGTCCGGAAAACTTCCTGATACCCGGAGAAGGCCCGGTGAGCATAGACACTGAGACAACCTCCAGGAACCCTTCAGAGGCGGAACTCATAGGGTTCTCGGTTACTTCCAGAGAAGATGAGAGCTGGTATGTTGATTACAGGAACTCAACCCGCAAAAGGGAATTTCTCCGTCTGCTGGGGAACATGGCGGTGGAGAGGGGATACCTGGCCCAGAACGCCAAGTACGACGCACGGGTGCTAGCCGGCTGCGGAGTTACCCTTCCGGTTCCCGCGGGAGATCCATATCTTGCAGACTACCTTCTTCGCCCTGAAGCAAGGGAGCATTCCCTGAAAAAGCTCGTACCACTCTGGCTGCGAAAGACCATGGACACCTTCGAAGAGGTTTCCGGGGGTACGGGCACACTTGAAAATGTCCCTCTGGAACAAGTCGCCAGATACTGCTGCACGGATTCCGCCTCCACCCTTGCCCTTTCCAGAAGGCTCCAGAGGGAAATGGAGTCAGATCCCGGGCTTAAAGACGTCTATCATCGGGTGGAACTTCCCCTTTCAGCGATTCTTGCGCAGATGGAGATAACCGGCATCCGACTTGACAGGGAAGCCCTGCGCCAGGAGGGCGACAGCATAAACCGCGAGATTTTCCGTCTCATGGAGCTTGCAGCCGAGCAGACAGGCAGATCCATAAATCTCGCCAGCCCATCACAGGTTGCCTCCGTTCTTTTCGATACCCTGGGCCTGGATCCCGTAAGGAAAACCAGCAAAGGAGCAAGATCAACCGGTATTACAGTGCTGGAAGCACTCAGGGGAAAACACCCCTTCGTGGAAACCCTGATCGGATTCCGTGAACTGGCAAAGCTTCAGAACACTTATGTCCAGAAGCTTCCGGGGTATGTGAACACGAAAACTGGTCTGATCCACACCAGCTTCAACCAGGCTGTAACCGCCACCGGAAGACTCAGCTCTTCGAACCCGAACATGCAGAACATTCCAATACGAACCGAACGCGGCAGGGCAATCAGAAGGTGCTTCAAACCCCCTGAAGACGGGCACATGTTCGTAACGGCCGATTACTCCCAGATAGAGCTGCGGCTTCTTGCCCATTTTGCAGGGGATGGTGTGTTGAGGCAGGCATATCGTGAAAAGGCAGATATACACAGCAGAACCGCAATGGCAGTTTTCGGCGATGCCCTGCCGGAACATCGAAGGAAAGCCAAGGAAGTTAACTTCTCCATAATCTATGGAATAAGCTCCTACGGACTCTCGCAAAGGCTTTCCATTTCACGGGGAGAAGCATCTGACATAATATCCCGCTATTACGAAACCTACCCCGAGGTAAGGGAGTTCTATGAAAAAACCGTCTCCCAGGCGGAAAAAAGCGGAGAGGTCAGGACCGTTCTCGGCAGAAAGAGGTCCTTTGCGGAGATGTCAGGGGCCAGGGGGAACGGTCGTAAACAGATGGAGCGTGCGGCGGTCAACTCCCGTGTTCAGGGTTCTGCCGCAGACATTATAAAACTTGCGATGATACGAGTGTCCGACACACTTAAAAGGGAACTTCCAGGGGCTTCACTGGTACTGCAGGTACACGATGAGCTCGTTCTCACCTGTCCCGGGGATCAGGCAGAGAAAGCAGCTGAAATTCTGAAAGGGGAGATGGAATCGGCCATAGAGCTTCAGGTACCCCTCACCGTGGAAACGGGCACAGGGGAGAACTGGCTCGCAGCCGGCCATTAGTATAAGAATGAAAAAGATAATTGCATTCATGATCGTAACTTCTGTGTTTTTTCTCTCCTGCAGCAGCAGAAGCAAACCCAATATCATCATTATTCTTATTGATACCGTGAGGGCGGACCACCTGAGCTGTTACGGCTATGAACGGGAAACCACTCCGTTCATTGACAGTCTGGCAGCCGCCGGCACCCTTGCCCTCAGGTGCCAGGGACAGGCCTCCTGGACCCTTCCTGCAATGACATCCATACTTTCCGGAAGAACTCCCGTAGAACACGGAGCCGGGCGGAGGAACGGAATATTTTATGGAGTTGCACCGGAGCTTCCCTGGCTGCCCCATGCCTTTCACGCTGAAGGTTACCGCACCGCAGCTTTTTTCAATGTAATATTCATGAACGAGGATTTCGGTTTCCACCGGGGGTTCGAACATTTTGACTGCCAGGGTGTGGCAAGCGGAAACAGCCTTCGCAAGGCAGAGCACACCGTTAATGACTTCCTGGGCTGGCTGGATTCATCCGACGGCTCTGAACCGTTTTTTGCGGCGGTGCATTTCTACGACCCGCACATTCCCTATGATCCTCCCGCGCCGTACGATACACTCTATACAGACCCTGACTATCAGGGTGATTACAGAGAGGAATGGGGCTCAGGCGTAACGGAAATGATGGCTGTTAACTCTGGTGAGGTTGTGCCGTCTCCCGAAGACATCCGCAACCTGGAAGCCCTTTATGACGGGGAAATAACCTACACAGACTCCCAGATCGGACGTCTTCTCCGGGAAATCAGGGCAAGAGGGTTCGGTGGAAACACCATAGTGGTCATCGTTGGAGACCACGGCGAGGAATTCCTGGAACACGACGGCATCGAGCACGGAAGAACTCTCTATCAGGAACTTACCCACATTCCGCTGATCATTTCAGGACCGGGATTCAATGGGGGAAGGACAATAGAGCCACCGGTAGCCCAGTACGACATTGCCTCAACGATAACCGCAGCTGCAGGTGTCGACTACCCGGTCTGTGAACACTCCGTGAACCTGGCTGAAACAGCCATACCCCTGAGGAACATTGGCGCAAGCGGAGTTCTGTGGCGAAACGAAGGGGATCTGGTCTCAATTGTGAACGGCGACAGCAAGGTGATCTGGTCAATGGAAGACGACTCGCTGCAGTCATTCGACCTTAGCAGCGATCCTGGAGAGAGATCTGTGATCGAACCGTTAACAGAACTTGCAGAGGCAGCCGGTTACTACTGGTCGACACCCCCCGAAGCCGTTCCTTCAGAGGTCAACTACGGTGAAACCGCCTCAAGGGAGCTAAGAAATCTCGGTTATATCAGATAAGTGACAGGGTTACAATTTCTTCCCCGGCTGCAATCCTGTAGGATCCTCTGGGAAGGTTCGACAAATCGAAAACAGCCGTTCCCTCGGCATCGGCTTCTGTTTTCATCACGGTTCTGCCCGATGCATCCATGAGGAATATCTCGAGATCCTGCTCTGCTCCAAGAAGAACTGCAGAACCTGATGACACCGGGTTGGACTGCAGCCGCAGTCCTTCATCCGAACCGCTTTCACTTATGCCGGTGTACCACTCTCTGAAAATGGCATCTCTTGGGCAGTAAGAAACACAGGTACCGCAACCGTTACAGAGTTCCGGATCTATCCAGGCGTCTCCTCCCATAATGGAAATGGCACCCTCGGTACAGGCATAGGTGCAGTTGCCGCAGCCGTTGCATTTAGCCTTGTCTACCACGTAAACCCATCTGACAGGAGCAAGAACCATTGTCAGAATAAAGATCAGTCTAGCCATTGTACTCTCCAGTCAGTTTTCTTCGTTGTATCTCCCAGGCAAGCATAGCGGCAACGCTGGAAACATTGATGCACTTTCTCAGCCCGGTCTGTGGTATCATTACCTTCATTTCACTGAGGGCAAGAACCCCTGGTGAAACCCCATGGGCCTCGCTGCCAAGTACGAAGGCGGAATTCAGGGGAAACCCGGCAAGATGCAGTGGAACGGCATCTTCGGTATTTTCAACTGAAACTATCATTCTGCCTGCTGATGCCAGCCGTACCGCAGAAACGGCATCTTCGAACCATCTCCAGGGTACGGTCGAATGTGTTCCCCTGGAGGTTCTCCCAACTTTTCTGCCTCCGGGTGCGGCTGTTATTCCGCAAAGGATTACACCGCATGGGGAAATGGACTCCGCAGTGCGGAATACCGATCCTGCGTTGAAGGCGCTTCGCAGTGAATCCAGTACGAAAAGAGGAAATTCTTCTGTGAACATTGTGCAATTCTATGTCCAACGGGGGCACAGGTCAATATTCATACCCAGATAATGTGAAATAGTCATTGACATTGATGCAGAGGGTTCATAGATAAAACTATAACAGTATTTCGGAGGAGACGAATAATGAACAAAGTGGTTGTCCATACGGTCAAAGCTGAGATTCTTAAGGGATACACTGCAGACTTCTCGAAGGACAGGCCCGCTTTTCTTCTCTCCACGGAAGAAGACGGCATAAGAATGAACCAGAAAGTGGAGCTGAAAGACCTTAAAGCCGTCTTTTTCGTAAAATCCTTCGAAGGGAACTTCCTCCACAAAACCCTTCACACCTTTGACGAGCTTCCAGGTTACGGAAAAAAAGTAATGCTCAAATTCCGTGACGGAGAACGCTTCTACGGCAGGGTAGAGGTTCTCAGGCCCGAAGATCAGGGGTTTTTTATCTATCCCATCGACGAAGAATCGAACACCATCAGAGCCTTCGTACTGAAGGACTTCATCACCGATATCAGACTTATGGACACAGACTGAAATCGAGTCTTCCCCTGTATTGAACGCGCAAACCGTCGAAAGAAAGCTCGACGCACTTCACCTGTACACCTTCTGAGAGGGCGTGTTTCAAAGCATCGGCGAACTCGGGATCTGTCTCCCGGTTAGGTGTGAAATACCTTGCTCCCTGTACGAAAACAAGGAAAACAATTGCAGTTCTCATTCCTCTGCGGGACAGTTCAGTCAGCTCCAGAACATGCTTTCTTCCCCGGGTCGTAGGGGCATCCGGAAACATTGCAATACCATTCCTGAGCAGGGTACAGCCCTTCACCTCCACCCAGGTACTTCCGTTCAAAAGGAAGTCGAACCTGCTGCCCCCCAGGGGGGACTTGACCTCGGCGCGCAATTCATCCGCACGCCCCAGGGGGGAGAACTCCGAAATGAATATCTCCGTTGCAAGCCTTCGGTGGAAAAAGGTGTTCACCAGGACCCAGCCGTTTTCAGACCACGCTCCAAGAAGAGACCAGGCAGTCTTCCTTCCCTGTGAAGAAGCAGGCAGAATGAGTATGCGATTTCCCGGATAAAGAAGTTCCAGAAGCCTTCCGGGGTCCGGTACGTGAACTTTTACCCTGTCGCCGGAAGGTATTGAAGCTAACAGAAGGAATCTGTTGGGCCTTTCCAGGAAAACCGCAGGTTCGCCCCCCGGAATGTTCAAAAGCACTCTCTTCACGTTCCTCCTTTAAAAAATGCTCTGCATATCGGTAAATATACCCATGGAACTGAAACTGAAACCCGGCGTATCAATGGTGCTGTTTCTTGCTCTTTTCATTGCACTGTTGTCCGCAAAGGACATGGAACATCCAGAGGGAACTTCCCGGGGAATATGGAGGGGAGAGGTAAGAACCATAACAGCCGGCGGAGCAATGCTGTCCACGGCATACGGCGGTATGTGGGTATCATCGGAAGCTCTCTGTAAACACGTCCTGAGCGGGGATTCACTGCTGGTTCTTGGCAGCAGGAACGGCGGCTTCATATTTCCCTTTTCCATCCGCGCGAAAACCAGTCAATCCCCTGTAAGAAA
>CAZNFQ010000002.1:0-68771 GCA_964571965.1 uncultured bacterium
GCATGGTCAGGATAGGGATCTGAGTAATAGAACCCTTTCTGCCCTTGATACGGCCTGCCCTTTCGTAAATGCTTGAAAGGTCGGTGTAAAGATAACCGGGGTAACCTCTTCTTCCCGGCACCTCGCGCCTTGCCGCACTGATCTCTCTGAGAGCATCGCAGTAGTTGGTCATGTCCGTGAGAATCACGAGAATGTGCATATCCTTCTCGTAGGCAAGATACTCAGCTGCTGTGAGTGCCATTCTGGGTGTGCTTATCCGTTCGATTGCAGGGTCATCCGCAAGGTTCAGGAAGACCACGGCCCTGTCCATTGCGCCGGTGGCCCTGAAGTCTTTGATGAAGTAGTCCGCTTCCTCGAAGGTGATGCCCATGGCTGCGAAGATAACCGCAAAGTTTTCTTCTCCGCCTGTCACTTTGGCCTGCCTTGCGATCTGTGCGGCAACGATACTGTGAGGCAGACCGTTGGCGCTGAAAATTGGTAGCTTCTGCCCCCTCACGAGGGTATTGATCCCGTCGATGGAGCTGAAACCCGTCTGGATGAACTCTGCGGGATAGTCCCTGGCATAGGGGTTTATCGGGGCTCCGTTGATGTTGTTCATCTTCTCCGGAACTATGGGAGGATCTGTATCGAAGGGAGCTCTGGGGCGGCCCTGGCCATCGAAAACCCTGCCCAGCATTTCCGTTGAAACACCCAGTTCCACTCCCTTTCCGAGAAACCTGATCTTGCTGGTTTCCAGATCGGTTCCGCTGGAACCCTCGAAGAGCTGAACAAGAGCCCTTCTGCTGTCTATTTCAAGAACCTTGCCGTGTCTGATCTCTCCGTTTGAAAGTTCGATCTCCACAAGTTCCTCGAAACTCACATCCGTTACCCTGTCCACCAGCATAAGGGGGCCGGATATCTCGATGGTAGTTTTGTACTCGCGTATCATTCTCAGCCTCCTTAAGCGCTTTCGAGCCGTATTTTTTCAGCAACGGCTTCGGTTATTTTTTCCTGGAGCCCGGTAATGGACTCTATATCTTCCTCGGGAAGGTATCTCATCTTGGCGATGTCCTCTGAAAGGGGGAAGTCGAATATCTCCCTTGGAGAAATATCAGCTTTTACCGCCTTTGCCATCTCGTCGTGGGTATGCAGGATAGTGGAAAGCATAAGCTGCTGCTTTCTGATGGAAGCAAAAGTGTCCACCGGGTGGAACGCATTCTGGTGCAGGAAATCCTCTCTGAGGCTTCTGGATGTGTAGAGGATGAGCTGATCCTCGGGGGAAAGACTTTCCGCGCCCACAAGCCTTGCTATCTCAAGGAGGTTGGACTCGTCCTGCAGAAGGGCCATGGACTTGCGTACCATGTTGACCCATTCCTCACCAAGGTGCTGGTCGTAGTACTCCTTCAGATTCTTCGTGTAAAGACTGTAACTGTCCAGCCAGCCAATTGCCGGGAAGTGACGCATATAGGCAAGGTTGGCCTGGAGGCTCCAGAAAACCTTGACCACGCGAAGGGTTGCCTGGACCACCGGGTCGGAAAGGTCTCCGCCGGCAGGGCTCACAGCTCCAACCACCGTAAGGGCCCCTATCCTCTCATGGTCTCCAAGACATCTTACCTTTCCGGCCCTTTCATAGAATTCGGCGATACGGGTACCGAGATAGGCGGGATATCCTTCTTCTCCGGGCATTTCTTCAAGCCTTCCGGACATCTCCCTCATTGCCTCGGCCCATCTGCTTGTGGAGTCGGCCATCAGGGCCACGGAGTAGCCCATGTCCCTGTAATACTCGGCAATGGTTATTCCGGTGTAAACGCTTGCCTCACGGGCGGCAACCGGCATGTTCGATGTGTTTGCAACGAGAACCGTTTTCAGCATCAGGGGCTTGCCGCTTTTGGGATCTTCAAGTTCCGGGAACTCCTGGAGAACGTCGGTCATTTCATTACCGCGCTCTCCGCAGCCCACATAAATGACCACCTCAGCGTCGGCCCACTTGGCCAGCTGGTGCTGAATAACGGTCTTGCCGCTACCGAAGGGACCGGGAACACAGGCTGTACCGCCCTTGCCCACCGGGAAGAAGGCGTCAACTACCCTCTGTCCGGTAATAAGGGGTTCGTCGGGAGCAATCTTGGTACTCACCGGACGGGACTGCCTGACAGGCCACTCCTGGTACATTTTCAGTTCTCTGGTTTCACCGGTTTCCAGGGCAACTTCCGCTATGGCTGTATCGATGTTGTATTCGCCCTTTTCCTTAACCTTCTTTATCTCACCGGAGACACCCGGAGGGACCATGATTCTGTGTTCTATAAGTTCAGTTTCAGGAACGGTTCCTATAATTTCTCCGCCTTTGACCTGCGTGCCGGTTTCGATCACCGGCGTGAAGCTCCAGAGTTTTTCGTGGTCAAGGCCCGGAACGTTAATTCCCCTGGTGATCCAGTCGCCGGCCTGTTCCCTGACCTTGTCAAGCGGTCTCTGAATCCCGTCATAGATGGCTTTCATAAGCCCGGGGCCCAGTTCTACTGAGAGGGGGCTTCCCGTAAGGTAAACCGGGTCACCGGGTTTGAGACCTCCGGTTTCCTCGTAAACCTGAATGGAAGCCTTGTCTCCCTTCAACTCGATGATTTCGCCAAGAAGCCTGAAGTCGGAAACGAAGACAACGTCGAACATCTTCGCTCCCTTCATACCGGTAGCTACAACCAGCGGCCCGGCAATCTTGTCTATACTGCCCTTTAACATTGCTTCCTCCGACTCACTGTTCATCCTCCGCCATGAGGTCTACCCCCACGGCCCTGATGATCAGGTTCCTTATGGTATCCTCGCCTGTGTGTTTCGACCCGGAAACCCCCGGAAGGACCACAATGGCCGGAACCGGAAGGCTTACTACCTGATCTATCTCACTCTGGAGGTGATTCAGCATATCCTCGGTGATCATTATTACTGCTACTTTTTCTTTTACGAGTTTCCTGAATATCTGAGCGGCTTCCGTTGCGGATTCCGGTGTATAGGTTTCAACTCCAAGTGCCCTGAAACCCAGAACCGAATCCGCATCACCGATGAAGGCCGTTCTGCCCTTGTCTGCCATGCTTCTCCTATCCTCTGGGAACCCGGGCCTTGAGACGCCTGGGGTCTATACCGGCTGTTTTACCGGCGGTTACGAGTTTAAGATGAGAAACTTCAAGCTCCCGGTGAAGAACGTAGGCGGCAAGGGGCCCGGGGCTGAACATTTCCGTAGAGGCCCTCTCCAGAATTTCCAGAATCATTGTGTCCGATTCCCTCTGGTAACCAAGGAAAGAACCGGTTTCAATTCCCTCCTCAAGGGTAATTGCAGCCGCTTCAAAACCGTTTTTCTCTCCCAGAACGGAAGACAATTTCCTTGACCTGTATGCTTCGGCAACTTCCGCAGGAGTGTGATATCCACCTTTAAGCAAAACCGCTTCAATCCCGGACTGGGTCATGCTGTCTTCCCTGCATCTTGCTGCCGTAAGAAAGTTCCTGAGTTCTATCTTAACGGCAGGAAGGCTTTTCAGTGGTTCCGGAAGTTTACCCAAATTATCGGATTCCACTGCGGCCGCAAGTCTGTCCAGAACGGTATCAAGCTCTGCTGCTTGGGGTTTTACAAGTTCCTGAAGCTCTTCCAGGCAGAGTCTGAAAGACCCGGGAAGGCTGTCCGCCTCTTCGGCATCGTTCCATGCCCTGAGAAGGCTGTCCACTGGTATGGTTCCCGGCGGTTCTGTTTCAACGTTACCCTCTCCTCCGGAGGCGAGGTTTTTCCACAGGTACCTGGCATTCCGCACATCGCGCCTTAAAAGGATGCCCCTGGTAAAGGTTTCGTCTCCGGAAAGCTCCCTGAGTTCTTCTTCGGCTTTCGATACTGCAACATGAAGTGCCTTTTCCAGACCTGCATCTCCCTGCATCAGGATTCCGTACCATGTTTCTCCCAGAATTCTGAGTACATCGTCCCTGTCTTCGGCAGAGAGGAGCTGGTGCCAGAGCCTGCCTGAAAGAAGAGTGTCCTCCAGGCCACTTACCCTGCCGCTTGCGTATGCGTAAGAACTGCCTGACACTTCTAATCCACCTGTCCCTCCAGCGGCAGAAGCCGCGAAAGCTCCATGACCATGGAGTCATGGTTGAGCTCGGCGATCATTGAGAGGGTTGCATTCAGGCTGATGTCTCCGGCCTGCATGATGATTCCGCCGTGATCATTGTGATTCTCTTCAGAGAGAACAAAGGTGGTTACTTCGGTAGATTCCTTTTTCAGGAAGTCTGCTGTTATACGGCCGCTGTCATTTGCAGCGGTGATTACTTTTACCTCTCCCTTGAGGTCGCACCCTCCGAGAAGGGCCTTGATCATTTCCAGGTAGTCCGGGGCCTGGGCAATTTCTTTCACTGCCTCGATGATGGCCCTGTCAACTATGTGTCTCCTGTGGCTGAGAAGGGCCTTTTCCATTTCCCTGTGGATGTGGTGTTTCATCCGATGGGCCCTGGCTTCGGTTTTCTTCTTTATCCTCTCCACATCTTTGTGGTGTCTGTCCTTGATACGGGACTTAACCTGATGCAGAGCTTCACTTCTCTCTTCCTCAGCTGCCTGAATGATCCTGCCGGCCTTCTCCTGGGCGTCTTTCTCTATTTTCGCCAGTATGGCCTCTAATGACATGCCCTGCCCCGCTATCCGATCTGGCCGAGCATGAGGAACGATACCAGGAAGCCGAGGATGGCGTAGAACTCCACGAAGACTGCGAGAATAAGAGCCTTTGCGCTGTCATCGGGCTGCTTTGCTGTCATCATTGCTCCACCTGCGCAAACCTTGCCCTGGTGAATTCCTGACATAAGACCCGCCAGGGCAATTGGAAGCCCTGCAGCGAATATCTTCCAGGCTATCATCATTGTAAGATCACCCGCTGCTGCAATTTTCCCCAGGAGCAGGAAGGCGATAACGAAACCGTAGATTCCCTGGGTACCCGGCAAAGCCGAAAGAAGAAGCAGTTTTCCGAACTTCTTGGGATCTACACTCATTACTCCGGTGCTGGCCTGGGCTGCAATTCCAACCCCTACCGCGCTCCCGATTCCAGCCAGTGCGCAGGCAAGAGCCACGCCCAGATAGGCTACCAGATATACACTCACTTCATCTCCTCCTTGTGTTGGTTATCTATCTTTCTATCCTTACGTACTTTGGTTCATAGCGAAGGGGTGTGAACGGCATCCCCGTGCCGTCATAGAACTTTCCGAAAAACTCAACGAACTGCAGACGAGCTGTGTGGATGAATCCGCTGAGTACCGCCATGGCAAGGTTGAACAGATGTCCAGCGGCCAGAACGAGAACCGCCAGCAGTATACCCACCACTGGTACGGAACCCCGGAGCATTCCTGCAATGTCGTTTATCACAGAGGCGATTATTGCACTGGAAAGGGCCAGGGCAAAAAGCCTTGAATAACTTAGGACGTCTCCCAGAAGATTCACTATTCCGTAGCAGGCGTATGCCCCGAGACCAACTTTGCCGCCAATGTTGCCAGCTTCCCTTCCCCCCATGATGAAGATGAGAAGAGCACCGGCACCGAGCATGCCTATGAGAATCGAATCAACTATTCCCGTGTTGTCGTAGATGTTGAACAGATAGTGATCGAAAAGCCATGGAAACAGCCCGAGAAGCGAGAGCATCCAGCCTGTCTGATCCACAAATGCCGCGAATCCCTCTCCCTGCCTGAGACGCTTCTTAAGATTCACCACAACTCCCCAGGCCAGCTGTATAACTCCGAAGACCAGGGTGAGATAGAGGAACTGGTTTGAAAGAGAGAACGTTTCCCCTGAAGGAACCAGTCGATTCAGGGGTTCCGCTGCAGCTTGAAGGAGACCCGGAAGCCTGTCATACGCCATTCCGAACCAGCCTCCCAGAATGATACCCCAGAATATGCTTGCAAGCCCTCCCTGAAAAAGCAGCCTGAAAAGTCTTGAGTTGCCTTGTCTTTTCTCTGTGAAGTACCAGCCTGCAGCTGCTCCCGCGGCAAGGGCCAGACCGTAACCCGCATCACCGATACATATGCCGAAGAACATTGCGTAGAAGGGCGCCATGTGTGGAGTTGGGTCCGGGTCGGCTCCCTGGGGACGCCCGTACATATCGGTGAGCATCAGGTAGGGGTCGGCGGTGGCATTTTCCGAGAGGTGAACCGGCGGGGTTTCTCCCTCCAGGGGTTCAATCTCTGTAAGTTCCACCTCTCCGAGTTTCTCCAGTGCCGCTCTGAGACCGGACACATCCGATTCCCTTATCCAGGCATGAAGCAGAACTGCCTTCGAGCTGCTTCTTCCGGCGGCGGCGGCACTGCTTTTGAAACCGGCAAGCCCCACTGCATCTGAAAGGGCTTCAAAGCGGGGAAGCTCTTCCAGCAGTTCATCGATCTCTTCCTTTAGGTCTTTTTTTCTGTTCAGATTTTCGTTCAGTGCTGTTTCCAGCTTTTCCAGCTCTTCCGCGGGATCCATTTGATAACCTGAGAAGTCCTCCGCGGCAAAACCTGATTCAGTAAGAGCATTAAGTACATCGGTTTCAACATCGGTATGCCACATGGTAAGGGCTCTGGTATCGGAAAGTTTCACGTAATGAAACAGCGGATATTCCTTCTGTATCTCTTCAAGGGAATTAAACCCCTCGCCGGGGGAAACAACCCCCGCTCTGAAACTGTAGAGGCCGTCTCTGTTGATCTGATCGAATTCCACGGGGAGATCCTGCCACTGTTTCAGGAATTCCATTCTTCTCTTCGTCTCCTGGGAAGCCGCTTCCAGTTCAGCCAGTTCATCGGCAATGGAGGCGGTTCTCACAGCTGATTTTTTCAATTCTTCGTCTTCAAGCACTTCCCTGAGCTCTTCCACTGTAAAAACAGCTTCGGGTCCCTTCTTCCTGCCTGCAGAATTTCTGAGAAATGGAATTGCCCTTGCGAGACATGAGCTCAGCTTTGCCAGTTCCGGGTCTTCCGCTCCGGAAAGCGGAGCAAGCGGACTGTCTTCCACTCCGGAAATATCCAGCAGGTGGATCCTGCCGGTGTCTTCCATAACGGAAAGAACTTCATCCTTTCTTATGGAGTGGCAAAGTATCTCGGTCTTGACCACCCGATCCCTTGCCATCAGGTCCTCTCGCCTTCAACCGCTTTGCGGATAAGTTCCAGGGCTCTGGGGGCCAGCACCGTGGAAGCATCTTCCAGTCTTTTCTTACGCTCACTGAGGGTGCCCTCGAGACTGCTCTTTAACTCCTCGAGTTCCTCCTGAACCGTTTCCAGACCTTTTTTCTCGTACTTTGCCAGTTCCGTTTCATACTCTTCTTCGATAGCTGAGATCTCGCCGGGAACTGCGGTCCTGATTCCGCGGGCTCTGCGTTCCGCTTCCTCGACCGTTTCCAGTGCAGATTTTTCAGCGGAGAGTAGGTTGTCAAGTCTGCTGCTCAATCGGTTCACCATCCTTTCCATGTTCACCATGGAAGACTTGATGAGTGTCCGGGGAACTACAGGCAGTTGTGGATATCACCCCAGAAATCACTCGAAGTACGCCAATTATTTTATTACAGCACATTACATTACGGGGTTCTCCACAGGAAGAGGAAGTTTTCAACAAAGCCCGAATGTTGTGTTCTTACTTCTGTTTAGGTTTTCCCTCCACGGAACTCATACTGCAGTGTCCTTCAAAGAAAACACCCTCCTCTATGATCAGGGATTTCGTGATGATGTCTCCCTCTATTCTTGATCCATTCTGCAGTTCAAGCTGTTTATCGGCTCTGATCGTTCCGTTGATGGTCCCTCCGATTACTGCGTGATTTACGATCACGTCTCCCTTTATGCGGCCTTCATGGCCTACGGTAAGGGTTCCGGAAACCTTGACCTGCCCGTCAACGAAGCCGTCAACCCTTAAACCTCCGTTGATTTCAAGGGATCCGGTAATCGTGCTTCCGCCGCCAACCGTGGAATTGATCGAGTTGTATGAATCTTCCTTGGCCATAATACTTCCTTCTATTCCGGTTCATCCTCTGGAGAACCTGCAGTTGCAAGGTTCTCGATGACAAGCCTTGTTTCTCTAATTGATTCAAGTTCATTCTCTATGGCATCCAGTCTCTGATTCATCTCAACTGCATTCCTCAGTGAGTCGGAGAGAGCCTGATTGCGCTGACTCAGTTCTGAATTTCTGGACAGCTCTTCTGCTCCCATAACTAGAATTACAACAGCTGAGGCCACTGCCAACAGGGAAAGAACCATTAACAGTCTAAAGGTTATCAGTCTGCCGCCAGTTACTATCCATTGACGCCGGGTTCTATTGGCGTCGTGCGGTATTATATTGACTGTAAAGCTTTTATCTCTTCCGGCCATTCTACTCCAAGCTGTGTGTCCGGCAACCGCTAACCTAAAACTGTGCCAATCCACGGTCAAACCTGCCTTGACGCCCCGGGATCAGAGATCCTCCAGCAGTTTCGCTATCTGATCTCTGTTCATTCCGGAACCTATACAGGCCATGAGCATGATCCGCATCTTGTTCCCCGCCATGTCTCCTGCAGAAAGCACCCCTTTGTTCAGAAGACCAAGTCCTCCACCGGGGTAGGCATAAACCCCAAGCACCCTTCCCTTGTAGCATCTGCTGGACATGGCCACAGTAACGGAGGCCTTGACAGCCCGTTCCATGGCTTCAGCGGTCCTGGGATGCACATTGCCCCTGCCGAAGGCTTCTACTACTATTCCAGCGTATCCTGATTCAACCATATAGTCAATGAGATCATGCCCGAATCCTGCGGCGGTTCTCACCAGACCCACACGGGTGTCCAGCTTCAGAGGTCCTTCGGGAAGGTTAAGCCTCCAGATGGGAAGTCTGTGATATATCACCTTGTCATCATCCACGAAACCAAGGGGTCCGTATCCCGGAGAGCTGAAACTGCTTACATTGGAAGTACAGGTTTTCGTTACTCTGCCTGCAGCATGTATTTCATCGTTGAGAACCACTGTAACACCAAGGTTCTTGGTTTCCGTGCAGGCCACTCTCACCGCATTCCTGATGTTCCTGGGACCATCAACTCCCAGCTCGCTGCTGCTCCTCATTGCCGCGGTAAATACCACGGGAAGAGTTCCTTCCAGGTGCAGGTCTGCCATGAAGGCGGTTTCCTCCAGGGTGTCGGTTCCGTGGGTAACCACGATGCCATGGTATTCTCCTGACAGTTCCCAGGACCGGAGAAGTCTTGCTATGTCCGCCATTATCTCCGGTGTTATGTGGGGACTTGGAAGGTTGGCGAACCTTTCAACGGTTATATCCGCGTTCTCAATTTTGTCCAGAATTTTGATATCCATTCCGGACACCGGTCCTATGGTAATTCCGCCTTCTCCCGGAAGCATTTCGATGGTACCGCCGGTGGAAAGCACTAGAATTTTTTTCATTTCAGCCTCCGGTAGACTTCAGCGTGCGGTTTTTCAGGTACTCCTTCAGTTCGGCTGGTTTATCGGTCATCGGAAGAGCTTCCACGACGAATCCTTCATCGGCTCCATGTATATCGAGAAGTCTCATGAGTTCCGAATCGGAACCCGCTGCCTGGAGGAGGGTCTGGCTTTCTTCCAGCATCTTCAGAAGCCCTTCCCTTGCGGGATCCACCGTCCACCGGAGAATGATCGCCACAGAATCCGCATTGTCCCTGTACTTTCTTCTCATGTCGGCGCTTATCTCTCCGGCCTCCTG
Source organism: uncultured bacterium (assembly GCA_964571965.1). GTDB lineage: Bacteria > Fermentibacterota > Fermentibacteria > Fermentibacterales > JCC-6 > Sabulitectum. The sequence continues at coordinate 9,662 of CAZNFQ010000002.1, forward strand.
GGCAGACACTATACCGCTGCCGTATCTAACCCTTCTGAAGACGTCTTTAACAAAGTCCACCGCTTCGGTGATCTCTTCCACCAGGCTCTGATTCCTGCCTCCGACTCCGCTGAAGATCCATGAATCCATCAGGGCTTCTGCAATTTTGGATCTTACAGGTTCGGATTCGATTTCCAGCAGGGAACTCTCCACGGAAATGAAGAAGTTCGAAAAACTGGTCATGAAAGATATTTTTCCGGTGACTGAGTCTTCCATGGACAGTCTTTCAACGAGAATGTCCATGAGAATTCTGCTCCTGCTCATTCCCAGAATGAGCAAATCAAGCCTTTCAGCGGAGTTTCTTTTCCAGAGAGGCTGGAGGAAGCTCTTTTCCATGAGATCAAAGGGATCCTGGCCGCTGGACTGGTTGTAGAAGCTCTGCTGAAGTGTGGAGAGGAAGTTTTCCGCATCGGTATAACCGAGAAACTCTATGGCCTGGGTTGCTGCTCTGGCAAGAGCCATTGCCTTGCTGTCCGAGTTTCTGGATACGAGAACCATCTCAACGGCGCAGTTCAGCAATGGAGGAAGGGCCGCCTGTCTCCAGCCATGGTACAGATCCTGTTCCATGAACCCTTCCAGGCTCTCCAGATAATCGTATGTTTCCGCTGACGGGTAGCCTCCCGACCTGTGGGCCGCAAAAAGAGAAAAGGGTGCCACTCCCTGCGAACGGGAAATAAGCTGCTCCATCATTTTTCTGTCCCAGTTCAGGGACAAAGATGCTCCTCCGGATATTTTTGCAGCCATCAATTCCATGGAAAGATACGCGGAAACGTTAAGAATAAGATCCTTGATGTCGGCTCCTGTGGTTCCAACGAGTGCCGATACCGCCCCGAAAAGCTTCATTCTGGTGTTCTCGAAGGCGGCCTTTCTTTCTACCCAGTCTTCCCGGCGTGATCCTGACCAGTTCTCGTCTATTTTCAGTGGCGGAGGAGTTTTCTGGGATAGCCACGAATCAAGTACGGTCACTCTGTCCTGCAGTATTTCCTGATCAAGCTTTTCCAGAAGGAATTCGGCGAATTCGCTGTCGCCGGTCATGCCTCCTATGCTTCTTGTTATTTCCTCGGCCAGACTGAAAAGAAATCCTTTGAGAGATGATATGTCCCTGCTGAATAGAGCGATACAGTCCGGAAGAAGGGAGCCGAAAAATATATTTGCCGTGGAACCGGTTCCGGTGACACCCGAGTTTGCAGGTGCGCTGTCGCCGGGCATAAGCCTTTCTGCAAGCTCTCCTATTACATCACTGGAAACAACTTCCAGGGCCTGTGAGTAATTGACGAAAACCCTCAGGAGATTGGATACCCCGGTAGTCAGAAACGCTGAAAAAAGCCTGTCGGCTCCTTCTTCCCACACCGCAGTTCTGCTGAATCTGTCACATATCCTTCTTATTCCCTTTATCAGATCCTCAGAACGGTTGCCCTCGATGCCCGGTACGGCAAGGAGATCGGTTATTACCTTGTCAACCGCCTCAATTCGTCCACCTGCCCTGAGCACCTTCTGGAAAACCCTGTGTTCAGTCTCTCTGAGTTTTTCGATATCTCCTGCGGAGTTGTATCCGGATACAGCGAAGGCAAGACACTCCCTGAAAACGGGATCGTCGGGATGAACCTCCTGAAGAAGCCTGGTTACAACGTTTTCAAGGTATCGGCATCTTATGGTTACATCATTTATCCTGCTGACGAAATCGATGATGGCTTCTTCCACTTCCACGGGAAATGACAGGATGACCTCAACCCACAGGGGGGCAAGCCCTGAAAGGGTTTTTTTCCTGTCGATCGCGGACAGGGCTTCTACAAGTTTGGCGGTGGGGGTTATTCTGGTAAGGTATTTTTGTGCCTGATCCGTCTCGGCTGCCCTTATGAGAAGGGAACTGGCGGAAAGAATGCTGCTGAGTGAAACTCCGCTGTGGAAAGCCGCCTTGTCCAGCTGAATCAGAGCAAGCCTTGCTTCCTGATGAGTCATTTCCACCAGAGATCTGTAAAAAGCCTTCAGTGCAGTTCGGTCGGTGGATATGCTCACAGGAAGAATTCCAGCCGCTATCTTGGAAAGCCTGATGGTATTGGAGGGAGACAGCCTGTTCTCCGGCTGTGTATCTTCCACGAGCCTTGCCAGAAAATCAACCACATCTCCGCTTATTTCCTCCCCTATAGCCTTGAGAAACCTCACCAGCTTCCCAAGTGAAATCCCTCCAGGAACATTATTGAGGAATGAGACTATGGCCTCTCCCATTTTGCCGTGTTCGCTTCCGGCTACCCCGTGGGAGACCGCCTCTATCACAAGATCCATCTCCAGCTGATCGTCAATATGGCCACGGAACTCCCGGCTGCTGTTAAGAGCCGCTTGAATTCTGCTTCTGCTGTTGGTGTTGAACAGCTCCATGACCTTATGGCTCCGTTCGAGAGCGTAAAACTCTTCCAGATTCTTTCTGGACTCTATTCCTCTGAGAATGCCTGCAAGGAATCTGATGGAACTCACAGGAACAAGACCTCTGCTGAGCCTGCCGTGAACCAGATTTCCCCTTCTCTTAAGAAGATTCCAGATCTGATTGAAGTCAGATTCGTCCAGAAGCCATCCGGTTTCTATGGTAAAGTCAAGAAGAAGCCTGGAGAGTTCGTCATCTGTTTTTTCTTTGCCGATTCTGCTGAAAAATCTGTTAAGGGATCCCACAAGGTCCATCCCTCCAGAGCTGATTCTGAGGCAGACGAATGCGAACCTGTCCGGAAATCTTGCCGCAACCTCCAGAGGAATGTTCACGTGGGTGGCGGAAGAGATACCGGTGGACCTGAGGGTTTTCAGCCAGCACCAGAGAATTTCCTCGAAGCTGAGACCGAATTTATCTCTGCTGTACCCCTGCAGAAGGGAGAAGAAGCCTGTAACCGCCGAGGGCATCACCGAGGATCTCAGTGTATGACAAATCCTGAACCATACTTCCGCTGTAATCTCGCTGTATTGATCAGGAATCATCAAACCGATGAGAAAGTTGTATATCTTTTCTGCTTCATTCCTGTCCATGATGGACATAAGTGAAGCCAGTGCAGGAACCGCACTGCCAAGCTGTCCGGCAATTGCCAGCCGTTCAATGGAACCTTGAAGCCTGGGCACGGACTTCAGATCTATCCTTGACACATCAGGCATCACCGGAGGCGTAACCTCCGGGGGAGGTACCGGTATGTTTCCAAGGTTCCTTACTGCAAGCCAAGCTCTTATCTGTTTGGCCAGAGTGTCTTTACCCTGAGGCATCAGCTCTCTTCTTCCGAGGAATCATCCCCTTCGATCATCTCTTCCCGAATTAGAGTTACATCAGACACAGTGTCTTCATCGTGAAGATTGATAAGTTTAACACCCTTGGTTGCTCTGCCTATTACGCTAACCTCGTCACAGCGGAAACGTATTACCATTCCGGCAACGGTGACAACCAGCATCTCGCTGCCCGGTTCAGGAGCTGAAACCGCAACAACACCGCCGTTTCTTTCATCGGTAATGATGTTGATGACTCCCTTGCCCCCTCGATGGGTATCTCTGTACTCGGAAACAGGAGTTTTCTTGCCATAGCCGTTTTCGGTTACCGTCATCAGAACGTCTTCATCACAGACCGTTACCAGATCGACTATTCTGTCGTCTTTATCCAGTTTCATTCCATTTACACCCATGGTATCTCTGCCCTGGGAACGTACTTCCGCTTCGGAAAACTTGATGGCTCTGCCGTTTTTCGAAGCAAGAACCACCCTTGAGGATCCGTCTGTGAGTACCGCCTTTATCAATTCAGTTTCCTCAGCAAGCTTCACCGCTTTTATACCGTTTCTTCTTGGCCTGCTGTAGCAGTCCAGCCTGGTTTTCTTAACCATTCCGCCGCTTGTGGCCATTAGAACGTATCTGTCTCCTGCAAAGTCCTTTACGCAGACGCTGGCCACGGGTCTTTCCCCCGGGTTCAGCTCAAGGAGATTGATTATAGCTTTGCCCCGGCTGTTCCTTCCCCCCTCGGGAATCTGCCAGACCTTAAGCCAGTGGCAAATTCCCATATTGGTAAAGAACAGTATGTATGCGTGACTTGTGGACACGAAGACCTGTTCCAGATAGTCTTCTTCTCTGGTGGTTACTCCGGTTTTGCCCCTTCCTCCCCTGACCTGGCTTCTCCAGGTATCGACGGGAAGACGCTTGATGTAGCCCTTGTGAGAAACCATGACCACCATGGGTTCATCGGGGATCATGTCTTCTATGTCTATCTCATCAGGGGCGTATGGAACAATTTCGGTTCTGCGGTCTTCTCCATATTTCTCGGCTATTTCCCTCAGTTCGTCTGCAACTATCTTCATTCTCAGATCTTTGTCGCCCAGTATTTCCCGAAGCCTGTCAAGGGTTTTCTCCAGCTCCTGCAGTTCTTCTTCCAGAGATTTTCTGTCCAGGGCCGTCAGTTTTCCAAGCCTCATGTCCAGAATTGCCTGGGCCTGTTTGTCCGAGAAGGAGAATGTTTCCATAAGAGTCTCTTTTGCCGCGGACTGGCTGGAAGATCCCCTGATTATTCTTATAACCTGATCTATGTTGTCCTGTGCCTTTATCAAACCGCGAAGAATATGAGCCCTGGCTTCGGCTTTTTCAAATTCGAAAATGCTTCTTCTGTGGATTATCGTGTGACGATGATCTATGTAGGGAATGAGCATCTGTCTGAGATTCAGCCTTCCGGGAATCTGATCCACAAGGGCGATCAGGTTGGCACCGAAACTGTTCTCAAGGGCTGTTTTTTTGTAGAGCTGATTAAGGACCACTTCGTCGATGGCATCTCTTTTGAGAACCACAACTATTCTCATGCCGGCTCTGTCCGATTCATCGCGAAGGTCGGCGATTCCGGTTATCTTGCGATCCTTCACCAGATCAGCCATGGATTTGATCAGCCGGGCTTTGTTGACCATATAGGGAAGTTCGGTAACGATAAGGCAGTTTCTGCCCTCAACTTCCTCTGAGGTAACCCGGCCCCTGACCACAATGCGACCCCGTCCGGAATGGTACGCGTTCCTTACCCCCCTGAGCCCCATTATTATGCCCCCTGTGGGGAAGTCGGGAGCTTTGATGATGTCTATGAGTTCATCATCGTCTATCTCGGGGTTCTCTATGAGTGCGATACAGGCACTGATGGTATCCCTCAGGTTGTGAGGGGGAATGTTGGTGGCCATTCCCACGGCGATTCCCGATGAGCCGTTTACAAGAAGGTTGGGTATCCCGGAGGGAAGAACGGAAGGTTCCTGAAGCCTCTGGTCGAAATTCGGCTCGAAATCCACCGTGTTCTTCTCTATGTCAGAGAGCATTTCCTCACCGATTCTGGCCATTCTGGCTTCGGTGTAGCGGTATGCAGCCGCCGGGTCACCGTCCACGGAACCGAAGTTTCCCTGGCCCTGTACCAGCGGATACCGCAAAGAAAAATCCTGGGCCATGCGAACCATGGCATCGTAAACCGATCCGTCACCATGGGGGTGATACTTTCCAAGAACGTCTCCAACCACGGTGGCAGACTTTTTGTAGGGTCTCTGGTGGGTGAGCTTCTGTTCGTACATGCTGTATAGAATACGTCTGTGAACTGGCTTAAGGCCGTCGCGAACATCCGGCAGAGCTCTTCCCACGAGAACGCTCATGGAATAATCGAGGTACGACTTCTTCATTTCATCTTCGAGCTCGATGTGCGCGGGAAGAACTTCCCTGCGGTTCACCTCGGTGTTTTCAGTGTCTTTAGTAGTCAAGGTTAGTCACCTCCGCCGCATGTTTCTCGATGAAATTCCGCCTGGGTTCCACCTCGTCTCCCATGAGTATGGAGAAAATCCTGTCCGCTTCCACTGCGTCATCCATCCTTACCTGAAGCATGAGTCTGTTTTCAGGGTCCATGGTGGTGGTCCACAGCTGTTCGGGGTTCATTTCGCCCAGTCCTTTGTATCTCTGAATGGTAACGTTTTGTGAGCCGGTTTCGTTTTTCAGAACCTGGTCACGCTCTTTTTCCGAATAAGCGTACACTTCCTTCTTTCCCCACCTGAGCCTGAAAAGAGGCGGCTGGGCAATGAAAATGTGCCCCTCTTCGATAAGTCTCGGCATGTACCTGAAGAAAAAGGTGAGAAGGAGGGTTCTGATATGGGCTCCGTCAACATCGGCATCGGTCATTATTATGACTTTACCGTATCTCAGTTTTTCCAGATCGAAATCTTCCTGACCGATACCAGTACCGGCGGCTGTTACGAGGGTTCGTATCTCGTTGTTGTTCAATATTTTATGCAGAGGAGCCTTTTCAACGTTAATTATTTTTCCCCTGAGGGGAAGTATTGCCTGGAAGTATCTGTCCCTTCCCTGCTTGGCACTGCCGCCTGCTGAATCTCCCTCCACCAGGAACAGCTCTGCCTTGGCGGGGTCCCTTACTGTGCAGTCTGAAAGCTTTCCGGGAAGCGAAGCTGTTTCAAGGGCACTTTTTCGCCTTGTAAGCTCCCGGGCTTTTCTCGCGGCCTGCCTGGCTGCACAGGTGTCTATGCACTTCTGGACTATTTTCCTGGCAGTTGATGGATTTTCCTCGAAATACTGCTCAAGTCCTGTGTAGACAGTACTTTCAACTACTCCTTTAATTTCCCTGTTTCCCAGTCTGGTTTTGGTCTGACCCTCGAACTGGGGATTTGACAGTTTAACGCTTACAACGGCTGAAAGGCCCTCTCTCACATCGTTTCCCGAGAATGACTGATCTGTTTTTCTGAAAAGATTGTTTTTCGATGCATAGTCATTCAGACTCCGGGTAAGGGCAGCCCTGAATCCCGTAAGGTGCGTTCCTCCGTCTATGGTGTTGATGTTGTTGGCAAAACTGAAGACATCCTCCTGATAACCGGAATTGTATTGAATGGCAACATCGGTTAGAACGAAGGAATCGTCATCCAAAAGGCCCTCTCTGGTTATGTGCAGGGGCGGTTCGTGAAGTGGGTGTTTGTTTTCATTCAGAAAACCCACGAAGGAGGTTATTCCACCGTCGTACTTGAATACCTTTTTTTTGCCTTCCGTGCTTCTTCTGTCGGCAATGGCGATTCTCAGGCCGCTGTTCAGGAAAGCGAGCTCTCTAAGCCTTTTCGCAAGAGTGTCGAAACTGAACTCGGTGGTTTCGAATATCTCTTCATCGGGAATGAAGTGAATGCTGGTTCCTGTATCCGCTGAAGATACAGGTGTCTCAACAGGGGCTGAGACCGGAAGCCCCCTGGTGTATTCCTGGCTGCATTTCATTTTCTTCTTTTTGATGGTTACCGTAAGAGAGCTGGAAAGGGCGTTCACTACGCTTACTCCCACACCGTGAAGTCCTCCGGATACCTTGTAGGATTTGTTGTCGAACTTTCCTCCGGCGTGAAGGGTGGTCATGACCACCTGAAGGGCTGAGATTCCTGTTTTCTGATGAATTTCAGTGGGAATTCCTCTTCCGTTGTCGGTGATGGTTACCCCGCCGTCTGGTTCCAGGATGACTTCTATATTGTTGCAGTGGCCGCCCTGGGCTTCATCGACACTGTTGTCAACCACCTCGTAAACAAGGTGATGAAGCCCGGTAGACGAAGTGGATCCTATATACATGGAAGGTCTTTTCCTGACCGCCTCAAGACCCTCCAGTATCTGTATGGACTCGGCTCCGTAGGTGCTGTTTTCTTTACCGGTCAAAATTATCCTTTCTCTCACTCTCTACCCCGGGCCGAATAAGAACCTTCAGCGAACAGAAAACGTCGGCACCGGCTTTAACATTCAAAGCAGAGAGAATCTCACTGCTTCTGTATTTCAGTTCCATGGCTGCGGCAGGACTGTGCACCCTTACTACAAGGGTTTTTCCATCGATGGTCGGTTCGTCGCAATATCCTGCCAGCTTTTTTCCGGCGATCTGTTTCCAGTGGGCAACAGCCTTCTTTCTGGGAGGTATGCTCTCAAGATCGAAGCTCCTGAAGAGCTCATCCACCAGACCGCGGATGTTTTTCATCTTCTCAGACTGGATCGGGCAATCTTACAGGCATGACAAGGGTGAGATAGTCAAAGGTTTCATCTTCACTGATCTCAGTAATGATCACAGCGGTAGAGCTGTCGTGCATGTTAAGACTGATATCTTCACTGGTCATGCTCCTGAGAATGTCCATTACGAGGTTACCGTTGAAGGCTATCTGAAGAGGGTTGTCAGAATAAATGGCCTCAAGGTCTTCTCTGGCTTCTCCGGCATCTGTGTTTTCCGCCTGCAGAATGATCCTGTTGTGTTCAATGGTAAACATTATCTGATGTGTCGCCGGGTTGGCTATAATGCTCATTCTCTTCAGCGCCCCGAGAAGATCTTCCCTGTTAAGTACCAGCTTAAGTTCATTGCCCGAGGGTATGACTTTCTCATAGGGGGGATAAGGTCCCTCGATAACCCTGCTGAAAATGCTGGTTTCGCCCACATGGAAACTCACCTGTGAACCCTGTGAAGACATGGACACTTTTTCGCTGGTGCTCAAGCGCTGAAGAAGGTTCAGGGCCTTGGGGGCAATAATCGCCTCGAGGTCTGATTCTGTTTTAAGTTCCTTCATTCTTATCCTGGCAAGGCGATGACCGTCGGTGGCAACCATTTCAAGACCTTCGGGAAGAAATTTCCAGAGAGAACCTGTCAATGAAGCCCTTATCTCGCTTGCCCCTGCAACCGCATAGGAAGTTCTTCTGATGGCTTCCTTAACGTTTTCCAGGGGAAGCTCTATCATGTCTTCCTCGGCTCCTGCGGATGGTAGAGAGGGATAGCTGTCCCGGCTGCTTCCGGGAAGAGTGAATGAGCTCTTTTCGCAGCTGATGGAGGTTCTGGTACCGCTGGTGCTGATACTAACGTCGGAACCATCCAGTTCGCGCACAATTTCCAGCAGTTTTTTTCCCGGAAGGGCAACGGCTCCCTGTGATGAGATGGTCGCCGGAACCCAGGTAATAACAGTGGTGTCGAGATCTGTTGCCGCAAGTCTGAGTTTCTCACCCTCGGTCTCAAGAAGAATATTGGAAAGAGAGGGAAGACTGGTCTTTGGAGGAAGGGCCGAAGCCACAGTGTTCAGTCCCAGCAAAAGCGTTTTGTGATCCACCAGCAAATTCACCATAGGAAGCCCTCCACAGTTGACAGTAATAAATACAGAAAAGAACAAAATACAACTCTAGTAATTATACCTCAAAGAATGTGGAAAAGTAACCCTTTCGCAGGGAATCAGTGCAACTTGCGCTGTTGATAATTTGTTGAAAAAACAGCAGTGAAGGTAAAGTTTTCAACAGGGGGTTTTTCAGATCGGATATCCACATTGTTATCAACAGACCGGCGGTCAGTTATCGAGGGATCTTTTAACCTCTTCCACCTGTCTTTTGAACGACGGATCCTGATCCATGAGGGTATTTACCCTTTTTATGGAGTTGACCACCGTGGAGTGGTCTCTGTCGAAATATTCCCCTATTTCCTCCAGGGGGAGATTGGTCAGATCCCTTATGAGGAACATGGCAACCTGCCTGGGAACAAGTATTTCCCTTTTCCTTTTTTTGCCCTTGAGTGCTTCTTTGTTAACTCCGAACACGTCTGCTGTTACAGACGTAATCGATGCCGGGTTCAGCCTTCTGGAGGCAGAGCCGAGAAATTCCTTTACCAGGGTTTTTACGTTATCGATGGTGGGCTGTATGTTCTGAATTCTCATGTTCGCAGCAAGAATGTTAACAACACCCTCGAGCTGTCTTACGTTGGAAGTGATGTTTTCGGCAATATAGTCGACGATACCAGTTTCCAATCTGATATTTTCATCACGGAGCTTCTGGTTGAGAATTGCCTTTCTGGTCTCAAACTTGGGGGGTTTGATGTCTGCGAGCATACCCGACTGGAATCTTGAAACAAGCCTCTCTTCCAGGGGTTCTATCTCATTAGGATGCCGGTCGGAGGTGAGTACGATCTGTTTTCCCATGAGATACAGTTCATTGAATATCTGGAAAAACTGTTCCTGAGTGCTGTCCTTTCCGGCAAGGAACTGAACATCCTCCATTATGAGATAATCGCATTTTCTGAAACGGTCCTTGAATTTCTCCATCTGTCGCGCAGAACTGTGTTCAAAACTGCTGGACGGGTCCAGTGCTCTGATGTAGTCGCTTGTAAACTGCGAGCTTGAAATGTACGCATAGGTTTCCCCCGGCTTGTTGTCACGGACGTAGTGAGCAATTGCCTGAACAAGATGAGTTTTCCCGAGACCGACACCGCCATATATGAAGAGGGGGTTCTGTGTGGAGTGACCGAGGTTATGGGCAACCGCAACGGCACTGGCATGGGCCAGTTCATTGGTGGGACCGCTTATGAACCTGCTGAAAACGTATTCAGGATAAAGATAATTATCGTAAAGATGGTCCCTTGCGGAAAACCCCGAGGAAAACCTGCCCAGATTAAGGGTTACAGGCTTATCGGTAAAAACAAGACTGATCATTTCGTTATCCGTTATCTCGCGCATCAATTCTTCCAGCTTGTTTTTGTAATGCTGTGAAACAAAGTTTACGCGAATGTCGGAATCGAGACCAATAGTGAAAATGTTATCCTTGAAGCCTCTGAAAGAGGCATTGGCAAGCCAGGAATTGAATTTCTCAATTCCCATGAGTTCCCTTGCCCTTTCAAGACACAGATCGAATGCTTCTTCAGGCGAAAAAACCATGACACTCTCCGAACGGATGAAAAAACCCCAAAATACTCAGTCGAATAATGCTAAACAAACTCAGAGCAGCCAAGTGACAATGCAGAACTTGACATGAGAGCCTGATTTAGCTAACTTTCCGCTTCCGGAAGGAACAGATGAGAACGGTGCGGGAAATAATAATTCCTGCACCCAATGCAGGAGACTATAATGAAAAGAACATACCAGCCCAGCGGTATCTCGAAGAAGAGAAGGCACGGATTCAGGGCAAGGATGGCAACCAGAGGCGGAAGAAAAGTTCTGAATGCCAGAAGAAGAAAAGGGCGCAAGCGCCTGGTGCCATAGTTTGAATAGGCGTTGTCTGAAGAGGGTCAGGAAGAGCTGGCACTTCAGGAAAATACTGAAACAGGGAAGATACTTCAGGGGCAGCGTCATTAGAGCAAGATACATAAGGAATTCCCTGGGCAGGATACGCCTGGGGTTTTCTGTATCGGCAAAAACAGGGAATGCGGCGCAGAGAAATCTCTTCAAGAGAAGACTGAGGCAGTATTCGGTGGAAACAGATACTGAAGCGGGATATGATGCAGTGATATTTCCACTGGGTTCTCTGGAGTTTGCCGACTGGAAAAGAATGCTTTTGGACATGGACAGACTTACTGCGGAAGCAGCGGAACCGGGGGAATGAGATCGGAAGGCTTTTCGTTTTCCTCATAAGGATTTACAGAGCTGTAATATCGCCGCTGTTACCGCCGAGCTGCATCTACACTCCCACATGCAGCGAATACGCCATGCAGGCAATAACGAAACATGGAGCTTACAAGGGAACCGTTCTTGCGGTGAAAAGAATACTCAGGTGTCATCCCTGGCACGAAGGGGGATACGACCCTGTTCCGGAGGTAGAGAATAATGAGTGATCAGTCAAGACTTTTCATCGCGGCGGTGCTGATGATGGGGGTGCTTCTCGTCAGCTGGTTCATTTCCGGAAAGAACACTCCGGACAGACCGGTTCAGGCTGAGATCGCTGCATCGGGCACAGCGGAAGAAGTAACAGTGCCCGTGGAAGAAGAGCCCCAGGAGGAAACCCCGGAAGAAACAGCGGCAGTTGACGACTATCGGGAAAGAATCGTAACGGTGATAATTCCCGGTGAAAACCATGAGCCCATAGTAACCTGTCAGCTGTCCACTACGGGAGGGGCCGTTGTAAAATGGCGCCTGGACAAATATGAGGATTATCCCGATCAGCAAACCGGACAGGCCGTTGAGCTTTCCGAGGAACCATGGCTGATTTCCAGGGAAACAACGGGAGAACCCGTTCTGTTCACATACCAGGGTCCGGACACGGTAATTGCAGGGGAGTATCCGTCAACAGTCATGTTCTCTTCATCATCAGGAAGGTCAAAGGAATTTACCTTCACTGCTGATTATTATGGCTTTATAATGGGGAAAACAGGACTCGACATGAACACTTCCGTTTCCCCCGGGGCAATCCCGATAACTGAAGTTGCAGCTTCGGATAGAGGTTACTTCAAGGCATCATGGTATACAAACGACCACAATCAAAGTGATTCTGAAAAGATCGAAGGACTGCAGCCCATTGGCAACGTATCCTGGGTCGCCACCTCAAGCAAGTACTTCACCATCGTTCTTATACCGGGAACCATGACCCGTGCAGACGGATACACCGCTCCTGGAAACGGTGGTTCCGCAGAAGTTTCCATAGACGATTCATCAGTAAAGGTTTATGCCGGACCTAAGGCATACGGGCTGCTGAGCGACCTGGGAGGATCACAAACTGATATGATCGACTTTGGGTGGCCCATAATCAGATGGATAGGCAAGCTCATCTTCCTCTTTCTTACATCAGCCCTGTCATTCGTTGGAAACTGGGGACTTAGAATAATCATACTGGCATTCGCACTGAAAATCCTGCTTTCTCCCCTTACCACAAAGAGCTACGTATCAATGCAGAAAATGCAGAAGATACAGCCGCTCATGCAGGAGATACAGAAAAAGTATGCAAAGGACCCCAAGCAGCAGCAGACTGAAATGCAGAAACTCTATAAGGAAAGCGGAGTGAACCCCCTGGGAGGGTGCCTTCCAATACTTCTTCAAATGCCGGTATTCTTTGCTATGTACAGGGTTCTTGCAAACATGGTCGAGCTGAGGGGCGCAGGTTTCATCCTCTGGATCAACGATCTTTCAAGACCTGAAATACTTCTGCCCTTCGGATCGAAGATCCTGGGTCTTGAAGGCATTGGTCTCATGGCCCTGCTTCTGGGTGTGATAATGTTCCTTCAGCAGAAACTCACCGGAACCAGTTCCGCAGGTGCGGCGGCACAGCAGCAGAAAATGATGATGTACATGATGCCCTTCTTCATGACCTTCCTGTTCATGAGGTTTGCGGCGGGGCTTACTCTTTACTGGCTTGTTTTCAACATTCTTACATTCATTCATCAGGAATACATTAAGAAAAGCCTTCTGTCGGAATAGCCCGAAATGGAAAAACAGGACGATCTTATAGCCGCACGGGCAACACCGGAATCGGTTTCAGCAATAGCAGTGGTGAGGCTCTCCGGAAGGGGAGCCTCAGCAACTGTCGAGCAGATCATGGAACTGGAGCCGGGCAGACTTAAAGGAATGCGCAGAAAAGTGGGCAATTTCGCAGGAATTGATAGTCTGGTGGCCCTGTCATGGCCTGCGGGGAAAAGTTACACAGGAGAGGAAATGGTTGACCTGATGTGCCACGGCACACCGGGAACGGCCGAATCCGTACTGAGAAAACTTCTGGATTCCGGGGCAAGACCTGCGGAACCGGGTGAATTTACTAGAAGGGCCTGGTTGAATGAACGGCTTTCATCAATGGATGTTCTGGAGCTTTCAGCAAGGTTCAGGAATATTTCAGCCGGCCACACCGGCAAGCTTCACGACAAACTGTGCGAGCTCATTACAGAGATAGAAGCCCTTATTGAGTTCGGCGAGGAACATGAAACCGCTGATGAACACAGAATGATGTTTCTTCTGGGAGAAGCGCGGTCAGCGGCAGAAGAGCTGATGCTTGCGGCGGAACGAATTGAAATTATGCCTGCAGTTTACATAATGGGACCTGTAAATTCCGGAAAATCAACACTTTTCAACCTTATCTGCGGAAAAACGGCAGCCGTTGTCTCTTCCACTCCGGGAACAACAAGGGACGGAGCTGAGAGAACAATAAGTATTCTGGGAAAAACGGTGAACCTGGCAGACACAGCCGGAACAGGCGGGGACCATCTGGATGAGGAAGCTCTGGAAATAGCAAGGGCGCGTTTGCGTAAGGGGGACAGGGTCATCTGGATGGACAGAGAGCAGAATGAACCGCCTGATGGTCTCGAAGAACAGCACACAGTTCTTAAGGCAGCCTCTCACAGAGACAGGGAAAGTGCACCCCTGAAGAAAGGCTTTATACCTCTGTCGTCGTTCAGCGGAGAAGGTGTGGATATCGTTAAGGAATTCATGACCGCACCTGAAGGCGGAAGTCCATCCTGGATTTACAGAAGGGCAGGGGATCTCATCGCCGAAGCGGAAGAGGCCTGCAGATCCTTCGATATAGCCCTGGCAGCTGAAATAGTATCGGTGATACTTGAAGAGATCAATGCCGGTATGCAAAGAGGGGAAGCTGTGGAGAGGGCACTGGAAGTGTTCTGCGTCGGTAAATGAAACCAAGGATAGTAGTTATTGGCGGAGGACATGCAGGAGTGGAGGCTGCGGTGGCGGCGGCTTCCAGGGGAGCAGAGACCGTTCTCATCACACCGGATCCCGGGAAAATTGCCCTTATGTCATGCAACCCTTCAATAGGCGGAATTGCAAAGGGAACACTTGTAAAAGAAACAGATGGCCTTGGCGGCGTCATAGCTCTATCCACGGACAGGGCCGCAATTCAGTTCAGAATGCTGAACATGAAGAAAGGTCAGGCGGTTTGGGGTCCCCGGGTCCAGGCAGATCTCGGGATCTACTGCCTTCAGCAGAGAAGAAGACTTGAAGAGGCCGGAGTTATCATACATACCGGAGTGGTCAGCAGTCTGGTCGGGCCCAGTGAAAAGATACAGGGAGTGCTTCTACAGAGTGGAGAAACGGTCAGAGCAGACGGCTTAGTAATCGCAACCGGCACTTTTCTTCGCGGTATTCTTCACAGAGGCAGCAAAAGCTGGCCCGGGGGCAGAAGGGGAGACATATCGGCGAACCGGCTGGAAAAAGATCTCAGGGAAAGAATGTTCCACGTGAAACGATTCAAAACAGGAACATCTCCCAGAGTACTTAGAAAGTCTGTGGATACATCGGTTCTTGAGGAGCAGAGCACCCATGAAATGGGATTCAGATTCAGCATGCTCTCGGAAGAACCGGTTAAAAACAGGGAAAAATGCTGGGTTACACGAACCACCGGAGAGACCGAGGAGATAGTAAGGCAAAGCCTGAGGCATTCTCCGCTTTACTCCGGAAGAATAACCGGAAAAGGCCCGAGATACTGTCCAAGCTTCGAAGACAAGGTAACGAAGTTCCCAGACAGAACAGGACACCCCATTCATCTGGAACCCATGGGAATAGGATCAAGAATAATGTACCTCAACGGACTCTCAACAAGCCTTCCGGAAGAGATACAGGAAAGAACGGTAAGATCCATTCGAGGTTTCGAAAATGCCGTGATAGCGGCTTATGGATACTCTGTTGAATACACCTGCTTTGAAACTGGACAGTTTACCGAAACACTGAGGGTAAGGGGTACCGGGAATCTGTATGCCGCAGGACAGATACTGGGTACGTCCGGTTATGAAGAAGCCGCTGCAGCGGGTTTGCTGGCAGGGGCAAATGCCGCAGCAAGCGCCATGGGACTGGCAGAGCAGGTTCCCCACAGACTTAACAGCTACCTCGGAGTAATGGTGGATGATCTGGTTCACCAGGGAGCAGAGGAACCATACAGACTGTTTTCCAGCAGATCAGAGAACAGGCTCTACCTGAGACAGGACAATGCACACAGAAGAATGTATTCACTTGGCCAATCTCTGGGGACCCTAACCGCTGAAGCCCTTTCCATTCAGAAAAGGAAAGATGAAGACTACTGGAGGTTCAGGGAACTGATGCGAAAAACAAGGATCCAGGGGAATACCGTGGAAGATTTGTGCAAAAGACCGGAGATTGATGCGGAATGGGTTTCCCGGAAGCTGCTGCCCGGCGAATCATTGGATATGGACGTGTTGCGTTCGGCCATTCTGGACATGAAATATTCAGGTTACATAAAGAGGTCCGAGAGAAAGCACCGTTCCAGGGAGAGATACGCCAGCGTTTCTCTGGATGGGATAAAGGATTTTTCACAGATCAACTCTTTGAGCATTGAAGCGGCACAGTCAATGAACGCTAAAAGACCCTCCAACATCGGGGAGGCAGAGAGAATACCCGGCGTCAGGCAGGCTGACATAGAGGCCATAGTGCTTTCCCTCATGAAGGGGGATGTTTCACGTGAAACATCATGATCTTCCCGGCAGGGAACAGGTTAATGAAGCATGCCGCAGCCTGGGTGTGGTGCCCCCGGACGATTTCCATGGAAAGCTGTCTATCTACCTTGACCTTCTAAGAGATTGTTCGGTCAGGATGAATCTTGTGGGACCCCGGGAGAGAGAACGACTGTGGGGCAGACACGCTCTCGAATCCGTCTCCTATGGTGCCCATCTTCAAAATGAACACGTTGTGGACGTGGGAACCGGAGCCGGCTTTCCAGGATTCATTCTGGCGCTGCTGGGGTATTCCGTTACAATGGTGGAGCCAAGGGAAAAGCGGTGCGGTTTCCTTGAAACAGCCGCAAGAGAGTGCGGTGCAGTGGCGGAAGTTCTGTGCAGCAGGGTGGAGGAATCCGGGCCATTTCCACAGGGCACGCAGTTTACATCGAGAGCAGTAAAGAAACCCGAAGAGATGCTGTCTCTTCTAAGAGGGTCAGCGTCGGGGGATTTTACTCTTCTTATCAGAGTGTCTCAGAGGGAAATGAACCTGCAGGGGAACCATAGATTTTTCAGATTGCCCGTTCCTCCGCTTGACCGTGAGGGATTTTTGCTGCAGTATTCGCATTCCTGTTTACAAGATTAAAGAAAGGTGCTCCGAATGACCAGAATCCTTGCTGTGGCCAATCAGAAGGGCGGAGTTGGCAAAACCACCACCGTGATCAATCTCAGCGCAAGCATTGCCGTACACGATAAAGACGTGCTGATAATAGATATGGATCCCCAGGCAAACGCCACCAGTGGAATAGGCTGCAAAGAGGCAAATGAGAATGGAGTACACGATTTTCTTGCCGGAAAATCTTCCTTCGAAGACTGCGTTTGGAAAACCGAACTTGAAGGGCTGCATATAATAAGAGGATCCCGGCACCTTGCGGGAACTGAAATAGAGCTTGCCTCTGAAGAGGGCAGAGAGCATTTCCTATCACAGGCATTGAGATCTGCGGATTTAAGCAGGTACGACTATGTTCTTGTGGATTGTCCTCCTTCACTGGGACTTTTGACGGTGAATGCCCTTGTTGCGGCCCACGGAGTACTAATTACCGTTCAAAGCGAGTACTACGCCCTTGAAGGACTGTCCCACCTTATGGATACCATAAAGAGGATACGAGGGCACTGGAACAGGGAGTTATCCGTGTTCGGGGTAATACTCACCATGTACGACAAGAGACTTAAACTGAGCCGCGAGGTGGAAGAAGAGGCTGATTCTCATTTGGGAAAGCTTCTTTTCAAAACCAGAATTCCAAGGAATGTACGCCTCAGTGAAGCGCCAAGTTTCGGAATGCCGGTGATCCTTTACGATGCATATTCTTCCGGCGCAAAAAGCTACATGAGCCTGGCCAGAGAGGTGATGTCAAAATGAAGAGAAAGAAAGCCCTTGGCAGAGGCCTGGAAGCCCTGCTGCCGGAAATCGACGAACAGTCTTCTGGAACAGGCACCCCTGCAATGATCGAGGCTGTACTTATAGACCCCAACCCCTTCCAGCCGAGAATAGATTGGGACGACACGGAACTGGAATCCCTGGCAGAGTCCATTAGACAGCAGGGAGTGCTTCAGCCGCTTGTTCTAAGGGCAGCTGGAGAAAGATTTCAGCTCATCGCCGGAGAAAGACGGCTGAGGGCGTCGAAAATGGCGGGTCTTGATCTTGTTCCAGCTATTATCAGAGAAGCCGATGACAGACAGATGATGGCACTTGCTCTCATAGAGAATATTCAGAGGCAGGACCTCAACCCCATGGAGAAGGCAGAAGCATTCACAAGATTCTGCAGAGAGTTCGATTTGACCCAGGATGAACTTGGCAGGCAGGTGGGGCTGAGCCGTTCGGCTGTGGCGAATTTCCAGAGACTGGTGGAGCTTCCGGACCCGGTGAAGAATATGGTGCGTTCCGGTTCTCTCTCCATGGGTCACGGAAGGGCCCTTCTGGGACTGGGCAGCAAAGATTCAATCGTTAGAATGGCAAAACTTTCAGTGGCAAGGGGTTACAGTGTAAGAGCCCTGGAGGACGCAGTAAGGAAGCAGCTTGCCGGCTCCCCGGTGAAGAAATCAAGGAAGGTTCTTCCAGAAATAACCCAGCTTGAAAACGAACTTCAAAGATATCTTGGAACAAAGGTGGTATTGAAGGATTCCGGAGGCAGGGGAAAGCTGGAGATAGATTATCAGTCGCTGGACGAGCTGGACAGGATTCTTAATATAATAAGGGGTCGGTGAAAGCCGGCATGAGAACCTGACACCACAAATCAAAACGGAGGTTATAATGGCCTACAAGATCAATGATACATGCATCGGATGCGGCGCTTGTGTCGGTGAATGTCCCGTGGATGCAATTTCAGAGGGAACCCCATATGTCATCGATGCAGCCACCTGCATCGATTGCGGAGCCTGCGCAGCGGTATGCCCGGTTAGCGCCATAGAAGCTCCCTAGTTCCCTTTTCTGTGGATTGAGCCGCACGCGATCTTAACGGTTGCGTGCGGCTACATGTTTTTCATGAGAAAGGTGTAGAGTTGAAATAACTCTTCCACCATTATTTTTGCGCTGAAAGGCTTCAGGTCCTGGTCCACCGTACTGAGAAGTTCTTCACGAAGTTCCGGAGATTCGATCAGCCTGATTACACCGGATGACAGACAGTCAAGGTCGCCGTGGGCACATAGAAAACCGTTCCTCAGGCCGTTTACCAGTTCAGCAATTCCCCCCACATCGGTTGCAACCACGGGAATTTTCACGGCCAGAGCCTCCAGCATCGCCCTTGGCAGGCCCTCACTTCTTGACGTAAGAAGGAAGACGTCGAAAGCGGGAAGTATCTCCGCCACATCTTTTCGGCTTCCAAGAAGCATGAAGTTTTCCTGAAGATTCAGTTCTGCAACGTATGAATGCATGTAATCGGAGAGAGGGCCGTCGCCAACAATGACGAACCTGGCGGAGGGATGCTTTGCTATGACCCTTGCAGCCACGTCAACGATGGCTTCAGGATGCTTCTGGGGTGCCAGTCTTATCACCGTTCCCACAACGGGAGAGTCCTGGGGAATGCCAAGCATTTCCCTGGATTCCCTTTTCTTCCCCCGTTTGCTGAGGAAGGAATCAAATTCAACACCGCTCCTGATGAGCTGGTAGTCTTCAGGTTTGCCGATGCCCCAGTTGACCCCTTTTCGTATGTCGTGGGGGCTTACAACTATATTGGAGTGGGCAAGACCGTAACCAAGCTTTTCAAGAGTTGAAAAGAAAGCTTTCTGGAGCAGGGGCATGGTATCGAAGAAAGACCATCCGTGAACCGTTTGAACTATCTTCACGGGATACTTTGCCCTGGAGGCGGCCAGGCGGCCAAGAAATTTTGCCTTTGAACCATGGGTGTGCACGATTGAGAAATTGTGGTCCTCGATAATTTTCTTTATTTCATAAAATGCCCGTATGTCGTGATAAGGAGAGAGTTTTCTTATGAGATGGGGAGCTTCATAAACGGGGATACCGTACTTTTCGGAGAGATCGCTGAAGGTTCCTTCAGGAGAGATCTCAGGGCCTGTGAGAACCGCTGACGGGTAACCCATTCGAGAGATATCACGGCAGCTGATAAGGGTATTCATCTGGGCCCCGCCCACGGCCATCTTGGTAATTATGTGCAGGATAGAGGTTTTGTTATCAGGCATTTTTCCCGGTTGTTCCAGAAGGTTTGCGGAAGTAGAGGCATAACCGGTAGAAAACAATGGCAAGAACTGTAAGTGCCGAGTAGAACAGAGGGCTTATGAACACGCAGCCCACAAGCCAGAACCCTACCAGGGGGATTATAAGTTTCCTGAAATGCCAGGATACTGATTCGGGATTTTTACTCCCGTAACCGTTGTAATCCCTGAAAAGATCTTCAGCAAAGCTGAAGAGAACCACGGATATTGCTGTCAGCGCAAGATGAAGAGGCATGCCTCCCTTAAGATGCTGGTTATCTGCGAATGCAAGCAGCGCCGTAATGAATGGAAGCATGAGAAGACCCGTCAGAAGGAATCTCATGCCCCAGAGCAGCGCTGAGTCTGAAGAGAATTCTCCATTTTTCTTCTCAATCAATTTTATGAATCGATGAAGGAGATACCTGGACAGCTTGAACAGAGACATGAGTACCAGAACTACTCCAAGGACTATGCCGTAATCTGTAAGTCTCTGTGTCACTTGGACTTCCTTCCTTTTTTAAGCTGATACACCAGACCTGTGAAGCCCACAGCTATGGCAATTAGCCAGTAGATGTATACTCCGGCAAACACCCCTGTCCAGGCAAGAAGATTTACTGAACCGGTTGCTGTAAGCGATGCCCCTATAAGCGCCGTAAGTACCGAGAATACAAAATTTCTGAAGAAGTAAACAAGAGCACCTGTTCCAAGGGAGATACCCACTGCCGCGAGAACTGAAGTTCCGGGGAGAAAAATCTCTGCCAGGAAGAACCCCAGGAAAAACCCCGCAGCGAAAAAAGCGAACCGGTAGAGAATAAGTACAATTACCGCAAGCAGAATGGAGATTGCCACGGGACCCCATTTGAGAAGGCCGGGGTCTTCAGTGAAAGAGGCCATGATACCGCCGCCGTAGAGAAAACCGGAAGCCAGAGCGGAAAGAACCAGGGCCAGTATGACCAGTCTTCTGCCGGCGAATGCAAGGAGCAGGCCGCACACCAGCATAAGTCCCGGTGCCAGAAGCGGTTGATAAACAACAAGCTCGCCGAGCATCAGGAACTTGCCGCCATTCTGACTATATCCCCCAGACCCTGTATTTCCAGGGCTGCTCCGGTGCCGTCGAAGTCTCTGTTGTAGCGATTTCTCACAAGAACTACTTTCATTCCCGCTGCATTACCGGCTTTGATCCCCTTCATGGCATCTTCAAAAACCAGGCAGTCTTCCGGATGGACACAAAGAACTTCAGCTGCACGAAGGAAAATGTCCGGTGCGGGTTTGCTTTTGAGACCCTCACCTCCTACCACCGGAGGAAGAACCGATACTGCTGAACCGATAATTCTCCTCACAAGCCCGCTGTGTGTATTGGAAGCAATTGCGCAGGATCTTTGCTTCATTACCCCGGATAGAGCCTCTGCCGCCAGAGGAAACAATGGTATTCTGTCCGCAAGGCAGAAGTCTCTGTATATCTCTCTCTGCTTTTCCTTTTCCCTCTCAGGGAATTGAATCCTGAGACCTGTTCTTTCCATCTCTCCCTCCAGTCCTTCCCCGAGATATGACCAGTGTTTCCAGTATGCGTCTTCAGGAACGCTGTGATGAAAGGAGGAAAGAACAAGGTTCCAGGATTTCCTGTAAAAGGGCTCACTGTCCGCAAGAACTCCGTCAAAGTCGAAAAGCACGGCTCTGGAACCGTGCCAGAGGTTGTGCAGATTCACCGATAATCCTCCGGGGTCTGGTTGGAAAAGGTCTTTTCAACAATAGTATCATATCTATTATGCAACTCAAATTCCATAGAGATGGAGGTTTCACCTTGCTGGCGAATTTCAAAGAGATACGGGAAGCTGCAAGAGCGCGGTCCGGTATAAGGGTAGCTGTGCCAATGGGACATGATCCCGCATCGCTGAAGGCTCTTATCGAAGCTTCTGAAACAGGTCTTGCAGGAAGCGTGGTCATCGGCCCTGAAGCAGAGGTGAAGAAATCACTTATGGAAACGGGCTTGAGCCTTCCCGGTGACATACAGATAGTGAACTGCACTGACCCCTCAGAAGCGGCAATTCAGGCCGTCAAACTGGTTAGCTCCGGGGAGGTGGGGCTTCTGATGAAGGGTCTCATTAAAACTTCCATATTTCAGAAAGCCATACTGGACAAGGAGTTTGGTCTTCGAACCGGCAGAGTGCTAAGCCATGTTGCAGTGGTGCACGTTCCAAGACAAAACAGACTTGTGGCGATAACCGATGGCGGAATGAATATCAGACCGGACATTGAACAGGCAAAGCAGATAGCTTCAAATGCCGGAGACATAATGGTTCGTCTGGGAGCGGAGAAACCCCTTATAGCGTTTCTTGCAGCGGTTGAAGTGGTGAACGGGAAGATGCCCGAAACCGTGCTCTGGGACCAGATAGTCAGAGAGGGCATAGAAGGAGCCGAGGTAGCAGGACCTGTTGCCGTAGACGGGGCAATGGATCCGGAAGCCGCTGAGATAAAGAATATGACCGGACCGGTGGCAGGAAAAGCCAACGTTCTGGTAACGCCGGATATTGCCTGCGGAAACATTTTCGCAAAGGGCTTCATGTACATGACCGATGCGGAGGTAGGGGGCATAATAGCAGGGGCATCTGCGCCTGTGGTAATGCTGAGCAGGTCAGACACAGCAGAAACGAAACTGAACAGTCTTGCCCTGGGAGTGGTGGTCACAGGAGGTGAAAAGTGAGCAGAAGGCTGATACTGGCCGTGAATCCCGGTGGCACCTCCACCAAGATGGGCCTTTTCGACAATGATAATATGCTTTTCGAGGAGAACATTCATCACGATCCTTCAGAGCTTGAGCCCTTCGGTTCCACCTACGATCAGATGGGATTCAGGAAAGACATTGTTCTCGATACACTGAAGGCAAAGGGATACTCTCCGGAAGACCTCACCGCAGTTGTGGGAAGGGGAGGGACCTTCAAACCTCTGGAAAGCGGAACTTACAGGGTAAACGGCAAACTGCTTGAAGACATAGAGGAAGGTTCCACCCTTCAGGCTGATCACCCGTCAAACCTGGGAGCGCCTATTTCCATGGCCATTGCATCCTCCGCGGGAATCCCCGCTTATTTCGTCGATCCTGTCTGCGTGGATGAAATGGTGGATGAGGCCCGTTACAGCGGCCACCCGCTTCTTCCAAGAAAGAGCCTCAGCCATGCTCTCAATATCAGAATGGTTGCCTACAAAGCTGCCGCGGAACTTAAGAGACCCCTTGGCGAACTGAATCTGGTGGTGATGCACCTTGGAAGCGGAGTCAGCGTTAACGCCATTCGCCGCGGAAGAATGATAGACACCAATAACGCCAATGACGGTGGTCCATTCAGCTCCACAAGAACAGGCGGACTTCCAGTGACAGGTTTGATGAAGATATGTCTCAGCGGTAAATACTCTGCGGGAGAACTTAAAAAAATGTTTCTCAAACACGGCGGGGTGTATGCCTATCTGGGAGAAGAGCACGTGGGTAAGGTCAGGAAAATCGCGGAAGCCGGAGACAGCAGAGCAAATGGTGTTCTCAGAGGAATGGCCTATCAGATGGCCAAGGAGGCAGGTGCCATGTCTGCCGCTCTCAAAGGATCCGTTGATGCTGTTGTCATAACCGGAGGCATGGCATATAACTCCTGGCTGGTGGAGGAACTCGAGGGTTATCTCGCATACCTGGGGAAAATTCTAGTCTTTCCCGGAGAAGCAGAACTTGAGGCACTGGTCAGAGGTGTTCTCAGGGTTATGGATGGAATAGAAAAGGAAAAGGAATACATATAGAAAACAGAAAGGCAAGAATGAGGAAGAAACTCAACGAAGTTGATTCCGGGAAGATGTTCCTTTCGGGAAATGAGGCCATTGCAAGGGGAGCGTGGGAAAACGGCGTTCATTTTGCAAGCTCTTATCCCGGAACACCTTCAACGGAGATAATGGAGACCATCGGAGAAGAGTATCCTGAAATTGACGCCCAGTGGGCCCCCAACGAAAAAGTGGGAATGGAAGTTATTGCCGGAGCATCCTTTGCCGGAGCACGGGTTCTTACTTCCATGAAGCATGTGGGTCTTAACGTTGCCGCAGATCCCTTCTTCACTCTGAGTTACATTGGAGCAACCGGTGGAATCGTCATAGTCAGTGCCGATGACCCCGGTGTTCACTCATCGCAGAATGAGCAGGATAACAGGCTCATGGGCAGAGCGGCAAAGGTGGTCATCCTCGAACCCTCCGACAGCCAGGAAGCCAAGGACTTCACAGGAGCGGCTCTTGATATAAGCGAGAAGTTCGACACTCCGGTGATGCTCAGGGTGACAACCAGGGTTTGTCACTCGAAGAGCCTTGTGGAAGTGGGGCCAAGGAAAAACATAGAAGTGACTGGATACACCAAGGACATCTCCAAGAGAGTTCCAATTCCCGCAAACTCCAGAAAGATGCACAGCAGGGTAGTGAAGAGGCTGCTTGCTCTGGAGGAATGGGGAAGCGAAAGCTCCCTTAACAGAATGGAAATTGGCGACACTTCTCTGGGTATCATCACCAGCGGAATCAGTTATCAGTACGTTAAGGAAGTACATCCCGATGCAAGTGTCCTTAAGCTTGGAATGACGAATCCTCTTCCATGGAAACTCATAGGAGAATTTCTGGAAAAGGTGGACAGTGTGATGTTCGTGGAGGAAGGAGAGCCCTATCTCGAAGAGAGAATCAGGTCTCATTTCCTTGTTGACGGACAAGGGAGCGAGCTCATCTCCGTGGAGGGAGAGCTCAATCCGGAACTTGTCAGAAAGGGCATAAAGAACGGAGAACAGCTTCCCCTTACCTGGTCTTCCGTGGAGCTTCCGGGAAGGCCTCCTGCCCTTTGCCCCGGATGCCCTCACAGAGGAGCTTTTCACTCACTTTCGAAACTTCAGGCTAGTTCAACAGGAGACATCGGCTGCTATACCCTGGGGCTCATGCCCCCATACAATGCTCTGGAAACGGTTGTTTGCATGGGAGCCGCCGTGGGGGTTCTGGCAGGAATCGAGAAGGCTCTGGGATCAGACAATATGCCTAAACTGGTTGGTGCAATCGGTGAATCAACATTTGTTCATTCGGGCATAACAGGGCTCATAGACATGGTTTACAACGGCAACAAGGGAACCATAATGGTCATGGACAACAGTCTTACGGCCATGACAGGCGGTCAGCAGAACCCCACCACGGGGAAAACTCTCCGGGGAAATCAGGCACCTGTGCTGGACATAGAAAAGGTCGTAAGAGCATGCGGAGTTAAGCACGTTGTAACGGTTGATCCCCATGACCTTCCTGAAATGAAGAGGGTTCTCAGGGAAGAGATGGAGAGGAAAGAACTCAGCGTCATCATTACCAGAAGACCCTGCATCATGGCCTACAAACCAAAGAGAAAAACCGTTGCGGTTCACCATCCTGATAAGTGCATTCACTGCAAACTCTGCCTTAAACTGGGCTGCCCTGCAATCAGCTGGGACAGCGAGAAGAACATCCCCATTATTAACGAGATGCTCTGCTGGCCAAACTGCAACCTCTGTGTTCAGGTGTGTCCCAAGGACGCGCTGTCAAAGGATCTTGAGGGGGTAATCTGATGGAGAAGGTAAAGAACGTTATCATCTGCGGTACCGGCGGTCAGGGTATTCTTCTTGCAAGCGAGGTTCTTTGCAGCGCCGCCTGGCGGGCCGGATTCGATGTTAAGAAGAGCGAGGTGCACGGCATGGCTCAGCGGGGCGGCGCCGTGTCCAGCCACGTGAGGTTCGGAAAGAAGGTCAGCAGTGTCCTTGTGGAGAAGGGAGCCGCAGACATTGTGCTTGCCATGGAAAAAATGGAAGCTCTCCGGTGGTTGGAGTACCTGTCTCCTCAGGGCAAGCTGATAATCTGCGACCTTCGCATAGATCCCATGACGGTAAATACCGGTCAGGCGGAGTACCCCGACGTGAACGGAATAATTGATGGAATGGGAGTTCCCAGTCTTTTCATGCCGGTGCATGACATAGCCATGGAGCTTGGAAACATCAGGGTGGTTAACGTCATCATGCTGGGAGCAGCATCGAAGCAGCTGCCGGAAATACCGGAAAAACACTGGTTCGACGCCATAGAAGAGAGGGTTCCCCCAAAGGCTCTTGAAGTAAACCTTAAGGCTTTCAGCAGGGGCAAGGCCCTGTAGGGCGTTAATATGGAGTGGGTTCTGGGAGTTCTGGCAGGAATATCCCTCAGTGCCGCTTGCGGTTTCAGGGTATTCGTTCCCCTTCTGGTTATGAGCATAGCTGCACAGACCGGACACCTGGTACCCGCTTCAGGGTTTCAGTGGCTGGGAAGCACACCGGCACTTGTCTGTTTCTCAGTTGCAACCGCCGTGGAGATAGCCGCATATTTCATTCCGGTTGTGAACAACCTCCTGGACACTGTGGCAACACCTGCGGCTGCTGTTGCAGGTACGGTTCTCACCGCATCCATGGTCGGAGAGGTTTCTCCCTGGTTCCGGTGGGTACTGGCGGCGGTAGCAGGAGGTTCCGTTGCCGGAGGAATACAGCTGGCAACGGTTTCCCTGAGATCCGCAGCGGCTCCGGTTGGAGGAAGCGGTGTGGTTTCCGCCCTTGAAGACGGCGCAGCGGTGGTTACTTCTGTTTTGGCTGTGGTTCTTCCTGTTCTTACGGCGATGATCCTTCTTGTGTTCGGAGTTTATGTAATGAGAAGGAAACAAAAAGTCCGGGCGGGGATAGAGTAATGAGAAACATCAATATTCGATAGGAGTGGAAATGTTATCAGTTTTCTTATCAGCGGTTCTTCTTTCCTATGCACCGGGAACCATAGTACTCAGCGAAATAATGTACAATCCGGACGGGCAGACCCTAGGTCTGGACGAGCATATGGAATGGTTCGAGTTATACAATGCGTCGGATGAGGGGCTGAACCTGGCCGGTATGATGATCTCCGACGGCAACAACCAGATATATCTGGGCCACTATCTGCTGGCTCCCGGTGCATACGGAGTGGTTTGCGCCAATGACGCCTCCTTCAAATCCGTATATGGAAACGACGTCAGGCTGATCCCCTGGAGCGGAGAATGGACCAGACTTAGAAACTCAAGCGATGAACTGATCCTCTACGGAGAAGAGGGTACGGTTATGGAATCCGTTACCTACTACGACAGCTGGGGAGTCAATGGAAGCGAACCGTCGCCGGCAGACGGCGACGGATCCTCTCTGGAGAGGATAGACTTCTCAGGACCCAACGACGAAACCAACTGGGCTCCCTCCAGGGACTTCAACCACAATGATGACAACGGAGATCCGGTGTGCTGGGGAACCCCGGGAGCTGAAAACTCGGTGGCGGACTAGAACTCGCTGTCCTCCATGGAACTCACAAGGCTTACCCTGTCTATGCCGGCGGTTCTTTCAAGGGTGCTCACAAGGCCGCCGGCGTTCACTCCTCTTTTCAGGGTTATATCGTAGGAGAGAACCAGGAACTGTCCCTCTCCCGAGGGCTCTATGTGGATAAGGGTTGATCTGGAGGTCTTTTCACTTATCAGTTTCGTATAAATTGCCTCAACTCCGGAATTCCTGTCGAACCTGAAACGGAGTACGTATTCACTGCGCATGTACGCTCCGAAATTCGTTTTGAACAGTACAAGCGCCACCCCTCCTATGAAAACCGATGAAACAGCTGTAAGGAGATAGTTGCCCGTTCCCGAGGCAATGCCTTCCGTGAGGGCGAAGAAAACAAAAGCTGTGTCTCTTGTATCTTTTATAACCGTTCTGAAACGTACGATGGTAAGGGCGCCGACCAGTGCGAAGGCCCTTGCAAGGTTGCTTCCGATAACCATCATCACTGCACTGACCGTTATACACATGAGAACAAGGGTGACCACGAAATTCTGGGAGTATGTCAAACCCCTGTGTGTAGCCTTGTATATGATCCCGATCAGAAGTCCTGCGGCAAGAGCCAGAAATAGATTGATTATAAGTTCCGCAGGAGAGTACCCCAGCATCTCGTTTCCGGTATTCATCCACTGGCTCAGTGATGGCAAGCTTTGCTCCTCTCAACGAGTCGGTTGATCCTGCTGCCTGTATTGCCCAGGTAAACAGCTTCAACGGCTCTCTGGAATTTCGAGCAGGAGACCCTTTCAAGCCCCAGCTCTCTGATTATTCTCTGAAACCAGAAGGGAATCCGATAACGGAACTTTATTTCAACGATTCCCCCTCTCGGTATTATCTCTTCGGGATTGCCCCGGGGCAAGCCCAGGCGGGAGGCCTGGAAAGCGCTTGAGGCATCGTCGATGGTTGCCCTGAAATCGGGATTGGAAACATCCTCCCAGGCGGCCCTGTTGTAATCGGTGATCACACTTGGAGAAAGCCTGTATCTGAACGACTGGGCAATGAACCTTTCAGCAACGTTATTGCCCTGGTAGTCGGATGCCAGAAGATCTCTCAGTCTCCAGGTGCCACCGGTAAGGCCCTCAGAAAACTCCTGGTGGGGAAGCTTCACCCGGTGCTTGATGACCAGGGCGCCGTCCCTGCCTTTGAGCTCCAGGTAAAGAGGGTCTTCGAACCCCCGGGCAATCTGGGAATATGCTCTGAGTCTGTACTTGAAACGCTTTTCATGACCGTTTCTCTTTTCGTGGAACCATCTCATGTCCGGAGAGTCAAAGTAGACACTTCGAATGGGATAGTACCCGTTGTCCCGGCAGTGAACGTCACGTGACAGGTGCCTGTCCAGTTCCGCGGCCACGATTTTCAGGGAGTTGTCAGAAAGAATGTACTTGAACTCGTACCTGTAGAAATGCAGGTGTTCGGGCACTGATGTCATCAGAACCTGAATCCTGCTTCCAGCACTATATCGGTATAATCCTCCGAGGAATTGAATTCTTCCACGGTGTTCTTGACACCTCCAAAGCGTATTCTTGTGTTCTCGGTGGGATAAACAGCTCCCATTATGGAAATTCTTCTGTCCATCCAGTCCAGATCGGTATCCGGCTTCGCTTCGTCAAATCCCAGGGAGATTGAAACAGTTCTTATTGTCTGAACGTTCCATGGGTGGTAATTGAAGGTTACCGCACCCCAGTAGCCCAGGAACCGGGGAGGATCTTCACCGGCGAGCACTTCACTCAGCTCCCAGTTGTCTCCTGTGGACAGCTCTGCGTAAATCTCGGCGCCGTACCAGTTATTGAATTCATGTTCAAAGGAAAGATCGCCGGAAAAGGCAAAAAGCCTGGCGCTTGAGATATAGCCGTCCGGTTCGGTCTGGTCGGCCATGCCCTTTCTGTGGGAAACCGCCGAAAGCCCAAGGGTAAGGTCAGCAGGCAGTATTTCCGCGGTACCCCTGAAGGAGTAAAGCAGTTCACTGTCCTCTCTCTCTTCTGCCCTGGCATCTCCGTTGAAGACCCCTGCAGTGCCCCGGAGTTCGAGAACGTTAGAGACGGGTAACTGGATACGGGCATCGAATCCCAGGTCTCTGCCGCTGTATGTGAGGTCTTCGCGTAGCTCATAAACAAGAGGACGCTCAAAGAGGGGAAGATCCCATGTGCTCAGGTCTCCTCCCAGAAGAGTTGCCCTTCTGAACAAACCGAACCGGCCCCTGGCAGATCCCAGAGGTTCCCACTCCACAAGTGCGTCCTTCAGAAAAATTTCATTGGGTCTGAACTCCAGTTTCAGCTCCGCCTGAAGGTTGCCGGTGATCCGGGCTGCAGTTTCCATCCCTGCCCGGCGTATGGAGAATTCCCTGGAGGGAACGGCATTGTAACCGCCGAACTCCTCGTATCTGGCATCGAGATAACCTTCCAGGGTAAACTCCTCGCAGACAGGATTTTCAACATCGATGGCGGCAAATGATATGGCAAAACAAAACAAGACGCACATAGTGAATTTCATTACTGATCCTCCTGCAAAACAGTGAGACGAACTGAGTCTGAATCCGTACTTGATCTCAGATAAAGAATATACACACCTGAAGGAAGGGTTCCAGTGAAGTCAGCGGTAACCGTTCCCGAAGGGGTGGGCGGCAGATCGATCCTGGACATTACCCTGCCGCACATGTCGAACAGAACCGCCTCCACAGGCATTGAAGACGTTTCGTAGAAAAAGCTGAAAGAACCTGAGCACGGGTTGGGAGAAGCCAGCCTTACACAGGTTGCAGGGAGATTGGAAGGCCATCCCGGATTAGGAGCACCCGGCGTACCCGGCGGTTCAGCGGATACCCAGCTGAAAGGAGATGAAACCGGCGATTGAGGTGAGCCCAGATACATTATTCCAGTTTCTGCTCCCGGCCAGGAGCAGTTCCAGCCCATGGAAAAGTTACAGTCTCCGGTATTGCTGAACAGGAAGAGGGAGTCGGATTCAGAAGCCAGACTGAAATCGAGAAAAGCCGGATCCAACCCTGCAAATTCCCTCTGGGGGTTGTCGCAGACCACCAGATAGCTTCCGGGAAGAAGACAGGTTCCCTCGTCGAAAAGAGAAGTATTCATTCCGGCATCCATGAGGAACCATCCGGAGAGATCCACCTGATTCTGACCCGGGTTGTAGAGCTCTATCCAGTCGTCTCCGCCTCCGCGGCAGATCTCGCTTGGAATAACGATCTGATCCGGTTGTGGAAGGGTATCGCCTGTGCCGATGTTCCAGGTGTGCATTTCATGCCAGGAAGGATCGTTCAGTGTAAGCGGAGTACCTGCGGGATATGGTGTTCCAGCGTCTCCGAATAACCGCTCCCCGCAGAAGGATCCTGCCAGCCGGGCATCGTTCGTAAGGTAGAAGGTTTCACCGGCTTCAACGAGAACAGACTCCGGGAAGAATACCGTTCCCGAGGGCATTCCCACGTAAAAAGAGCATAGACTTAAGTCCTGCGTGTGATCTGCGTTGTTGGTTACAGGGAGTATCCAGAGGTTTTCCCCGCACCAGAGGGGAGTGCCCGGGGAGAACTGCTCCGGAACAAGGGGAGCAAGGGCCATCCTGGCCCCGGGAGCCGGTGACGGCCTGGCAAAATTTTCCCTGAGGCACCAGGAAGGATAGGAAACAGGGAAACTACAAGGGGCGATCCGCGGACAGAAGGCCATTCTTACACTGTATGTCCCAGGGGGAACATCTATGGTGTATTCGTATTCACCCTTTTCCTCTTCTTCCAGGTAGTGCCATTCTTCGTCTTCTCCGTCGAATGACAGCAGAAGAATCACTCCCTCTGAGGCAATATCTCCTGTTTCAAGTTCCAACTCCACAGATGTTTCCATGTCGAGGCAGGAAGAAATTTCATAGTCCTCTATTGGCGTGGCGGGATAGTCCAGATACACTTCCGAAAGATAGGCTGCCCGGGCTTCGATATCTTCAGAGAGGAATGAGCAGATGGAATCGAACTGTGAGACGGAGTATTCGTAGAAGGGGTCCTGCGCCAGTTCAGATCTTATTTCGAGCCGCAGCGAGTCGATTATTCCTGGGTATTCGTCTGCCATGATATCGGCACACTCCGCTATCAGGGTATTGAGAAGCTGAACGTTGTCCCAGGACGCAAGCAGAGATCTTGCGGCGCCGAAGTAGCCGATGTCGCCGAGGCTGTGTTTCTCAACCCAGTCGGGGATGTACTCTCCCGTCCACGCATTGCCGAACGTGGCGTCCCGGTCCCAGGGGTAAATGTGCCAGCGGTCCTGCCAGCTGTGGAGGTAGATATTCTTGATTATGCCGTCTCTGTCGGATATTGCGGTGTTCACCGCGAAGAGGGCTATGAATTCGTCGGTTTCCAGGGAAGAGACATCTCCCCGGAAAGCATCTTCGATCAGTTGAAGCAGCAGTTGTGAATAGGGCTCACTGTCCACCTTGGGTTCGAATCCGGCAATTCCCAGGGTATCGGAGTACTGACAAATGAGCCTCGCGGCAACGTCGGTGCTCTTGAACAAGGGGCCGAAGCCTGTTCCGTTCCTCTGGTAGAATCGTCTGTCAATCCGCTCAACCCTCTCATATACTCCCATATTCGTTCCATTTATGGAAAGGGACACGAATTCAGTTTCCGGTGCCGGATAACCAAGTTTTCTCGTCAGCAGAAGGCCAAGGGTGTTCCGCATGAGGGAAGGATCGCGGAACTGGGCATTCAGTAGTATGTGGTCTCCGCAGGGGAAGATCTCGTCTTCCTCAAGTCTTATATGGAAACTCTTTTTCGCAAGCCAAAGGCTGGTGCCGCCTCTGAATGCAAGGGTTCCTCCTGCAACCAGGGTATCCAGGAAAACCGTTGCCGGAATCTCAAGTTCGTCCTGAAAGTGATCGTAAAGATATGCGAGATCACCGGGATCCACAGTTACGGAATAGTGCGGCAGCACCGAAAGAATTACCAGAAAAATCATTGCTGAACGCTTTCATGTTCTTTCACTGATCATCCCTTAATATGGTTAAGCAAGCTGAATCCCAACCCGATCCAGACCTCAGAGATACAATATACAACCCCGACGGAAGAGTTCCAGAGAAGTCTGCCGATAGGGTACCCTCACAGGAAGCCGGCAGGGGCAGCTCAGATATAACTCTTCCGCAGATGTCGTAGAGAATCAGCTGAGCGGTTTCAGATGAGGTTTCGTATGAGAGAGAGAAGGCTCCTGAGCAGGGGTTCTCTGATACAAGGCGCAAACGGGTGAGCCCTGAAGGCTGAGACCAACCGGGATTGGGAAGGCCGGGAGTACCGGGAGGCTCCGCAGAGGCCCAGCTGAATGGAGAGGAGACAGGAAAAACAGGAGACTTCAAATACATTATTCCAGACTCATATCCCGGCCAGAACTCAGTCCAGTTCAAAGCAAATACCAGTTTTCCCAGGCTGTCATACAGCCAGAGAGAGTCAGTTTCACGATTAAGAGACATCTCAAGTATTTCCGCCTCAATCCCATGACAGTAGCCTTCAGGATTTTCACAGACAACAAGATATTCTCCTGGTTGGAGAGTAAGACCATCCGAAAGGAATGAAGCGTTTCTTTCAGAATCAATCAGATAGAAGCCTGACAGCTCAGCAGGGTTATCACCGGCATTGAACAGTTCAATCCAGTCGTGTTCACCAGCTCTGCAAATTTCCGTTGGGATGATGCAGAGATCAGGAAGAGACAGAGTGTCCGTGTCTGTAATCATCCATGAACTCATTTCATGCCAGGATGGGTCACAGAGGAAAAGGCTGCAGTTTACAGGGCAGGGGGATCCTGCATCTCCGAATACTCTGCCCGGAAACAGGTTTTCAGCCAGTCCGGAGTTGTTCGTAAGATAAAAAGTTTCCTCAGGAGCCACCACAACTGATTCAGGCAGAAAAACAGTCCCCGGCACCGGATATGTTCTGAATGAGCAGAGACTCAGGTCCTGTGAGAAATCAGCGGTATTACTTACCGGCAGTACCCAGAGGTTTTCCCCGCACCATACCGGGGTACCTGGCAATAGGAATTCGGGCCTGAGGGGAGCAAGGGCTATCCTTGCTCCTGGAGCAGGTACAGGTCTTATCCGGTTTCCCATAAAAGACCAGGAAGGGTAGTACACCGGCAGAAAGCAGGGTTTGATCCTGGGTCCGAAAACAACCTGTACACTGTAGGCGCCATGGGGAACATTTAGAGTGTAAGAGTATGCTCCACCTGGCTCTTCAGGAAGGAAGCAGGAAAATTCATCGCCTCTGTCAATGGAGAAGAGAAGCATTACTCCGTGGGAATCACCGCCCAGAAGTTCCAGTTCCATTTGAACCTGATTTCCCATGTTCAGACAGTCACCGATCAGGAAATTTCCAATTCTCGAAGCGGGATCTGCCAGATATACTCCCGGAAGAAAGGAAGCCCGTGCTTCTATGTCATGGGAGAGAACTGCGCAGATGGAATCAAACTGAACCGGTGAAAATTCATAATAGGGATCATTAGCTATCTCGCTCCTTAGTTCAATTCTCAAAGAATCAATTATATGGGGGAATTGCAGGGCCATTATTTCTGCAGAGACTTCCATGAGATCGTTGAAAAGAACAATGTTCTCCTGTAGTTCGAGGAGGGGTCTGCCTGCTCCAAATCGGCCTATATCACCCATGTATACCGATTCTTCCCACCCGGGGATGTACTCGCCGGGAGAATTCCCGAAGGATGCATCACGATCCCAGGGGTAGACATGCCAGCGGTTGCAGAAGCGATGAAGAAAGATGTTCTTGACTATGCCGTCGCGGTTGGCTATTGCGGTATTAACGGCGAAAAGGGCTATGAACTCCTCAGTTTCCAGGGAAGATACGTCTCCGGCAAAGCAATTCTCTATGAGTTCAAGAAGCTCAAGACGGTATGGATCGCTGTCTCTTTTGGGTTCAAGGCCGTGTATCCCGGATCTATCCGAATATTGGCATACAATTCTGCCAAGGGGTTCTATGCTTTTAAAGATGGGGCCCCACCCAAGACCGTTTCGCTGAAAAAACTCTCTGTCTATGCGCTCGATCCTTTCATAAATTCCCATACTGCTGCCATTCAGGGAAAGAGTAACAAACTCGGTGATGGGTGCGGGGTACCCCAGTTCTCTGGTAAGAAGATGACCAAGGGTGTTTCTCATGAAAGACGGGTCCAGGGACTGGGCATTCAATAGAATATTCCCGGAACAATCGGGTGGGTTGTTTTCACAAATACGTATGTGCCAGCTTTTTTTCGGAAGATACAGGCTGGCTCCTCCTCTTATGGACAGGGTACCTTCCAATACCAGCGAATCCGTTGAGATCAGCGCCGGGATTTCAATATCTTCTTCGAGATTATCATAGAGGTATGCCAGCTGTACTGGATCTGTTGTCAGGGAATAGTGGGGCAGCGCATGCAGCAGCACCAGAAAGAATATATAATTCATATGTTTCTATCATATCATATGCATGATAAAAAAGACAGCCTCTGGAGGCCTTAATGAGTACCATTTCGCTTGTTGTAGTTCTGTTCCGGGGTTTTGTTCCAATAAACGGGTTTTCGGATTTGGATGCGCTGGCAGCACCCACGGACTTCGGATTTCTCGTTATAGAGTCGGGTAGCACCGAAGATGACACGGAGCTGATGTCAGCGGTTGAGAATGGCCTTGATGAAATGTCCGTTCCCGACAGTTGCGAAGTGAAGCTTTACACAATTTCGCCGGGATCGGCAGGGTACCCCGAGGTGGCCCGTCTGGCAGGCAGTTACAACGGTTTTCCCGCGGTTGTAACCATTGTCGGACACTGCGGTTTCATTGAGCTCGATACAGAATTCCTGGTTTCGGAGATGGAGGATGCCTGGTACAGGTGGGGCAGCGGGGGCTCCATGGGTATATGCAACCACTGCAGAAGGTGCAATCCATAAAAAAAGGGGCGGCAACAGCCGCCCCTGAAACTGATTCCTACAACTCTGCAAAGGGATTCTCTGGAAGGTCGTTGTCTTTCCTCCAGGATTCCACCACAGGCCTGACATCTGTAACGAAGGCATCCCTGAGAATGTGGTTGGCTGCCACGGGATCCGGTTTCGTCTGGGCCTGCCTGAGTTCTTTCAGGTCAACCATTGAAGCCCTGGCAAGGGCATGCTGTGTGTTTTCCACTGCAGTGAGCAGGTTTTCCAGGGTTGGTCCCACCCTTGATTCAACTCTTAGCTGAATGCCGAGATCTTCAAGTGAGCAGAGGCCGGCATCTTCGGCCATGAGAATGTTAAGGAAAAGCCGGAAAAGGGCACCTGCGTCCAGTGAGCCTGCAGGAAGGGCCCCCATTCCAAGCCTGTTATCCGATATGGCAAGCCTTCCAAGCATCTTCTGATGAAGAAGGGAAATCGCAACGGATTCAAGACTTTCACCGGGGAGCAGCGAGCCTGTATCCAGAAGGAGTCTGCAGGAGTGAAGGGTTTCCCGGCACATCCAGGCTGCCGTTCCCCAGTCCGGTACTGCGGTTCCGCAGTAGGAAGGACCGTAGGGTCTGAAGCTGAGGAGCATGCTCTCGCTTTTCCTGACCTTCATTCCTATCTGCCTGAGACCCTTGAGAATGCTGTCCAGCATGTCGACTGTGTTTTTCTCTCCGGGGGAATCGATGCCGTCGGGTATCCACAGTCCCAGCTGTCGGCACTTTACGTCCCTCATTACCTGAAGGGTGGAGATAACCTGGTTTATGGAAGCCACACGCACCTCGGGGTAGGGGGAAGTCAGTGTGCCGTACATGAGCCTGTGGTTCAGAACTCCACGTTTTCTGGGAATGTGCAGGTCTGCCACCATCGTTGCAGCGTTCAGCCCGTTCTTCTCAAGGGCGGCAAGCACGGTTTCCACGTCTTCCTTGCCCCTGACATCGCCGGGGCAGGAAAGAACGACATCGGATCCCTTGCCTGTTATGGCTGCCACCTTGCCCAGGAGGTCAAGTTTATCGGTTACAGTTGTGGGATCCGTATCGGTTTTGTAAACCGCCCAGTTGCTGGCGGCTCTGGATACGGACCTGGTTGAAGCAATAAGATTAAGTTTTTGAAGTCTCTCCTTGACCGTTTTCAATTTATCACCGTTCCCCTTCATGTAATTCTATAGTATATGGAAAAGTAGCTCTGCCTTAAATCTTCTCAATTATCCCTCTCGAGTCCAGTAGGGATTCCCCCCGAGAAGTCTGTCGTTTTTACCGGATTCTATCATGAAGAGAGTCTTTCCTGTATTGTCTGCCAGATCCCCAGGAAGGATCGATCGAGGGGATGAGGTACCGGAAATAATGTCTGCTGCCAGACCATGAGTATAAGCGGCAAGGCGCAGTGCATCGTATCCGGAGCACCCCTGTGCCATGAAACCTGCCACCATACCGGCCAGTATGTCGCCTGTTCCACCGGTTGACAGACCGTGGTTGCCCGAGGGAATAAGAGTTCTGCCCCCCTCGGGGGAAAATGCCTGCGAGGGCTTGCCTTTAAGAAGAACAGAGGTTCCAAGGGCCTTCGAGGTTTTTTCAGCGGCGGAGAACCGGGCATTGAGGTCATCACCGCAGCCTGTGAGCCTCTTCAGTTCACCGGGATGAGGCGTAATGACCGTTTCCGAAGAATAGGTCCTTAGCATGTCTGCCAGTCCCGCATCGATCACATTGAGGCCGTCTGCATCAAGAACAAGGGGCACGTTCCATGTTCCGAGAATGTGCCTGATTATCCTGGCAGTGCTGTCAGTTGCTCCCATTCCCGGTCCTGTGAGCACAACTGAGTATTCAGAGGGCTCTGGAAGAGAGGTCACATCCCCCGGCAGAAAATAGGTACACAGGGTCTCCGGTATTCTCCCTGAAACAGCAGGGGAAGCCGGAAGGGGAACACAAAGCTCCACAAGTCCGCACCCGGACCGGAGAGCACCCATGGCTGCCATCATTGCGGCTCCGGGCATCTTTTCCGATCCTGCCAGTACAAGGACCTTTCCGAAGGTCCCCTTGTGGCTGTCAACCGGTCTTTCCGGAAGAAGGGTTCTGGCAAAGGGCATGTTCATTACGCGCCTTAGGTTGTTTTCCGGAATGTGTATCCCTATGTCCCACAAAAGAAGAGATCCGGTCATTCCACATCCGGGAGGGATCAGCTGCCCCAGCTTCGGTGCCGCAAAGGTTACGGTTACATCAGCCTTAACCGCGGATTTGTCTGTTTTGCCGGTGAGGCCGTCCACACCGGTTGCTATGTCTGCTGCCAGAACAGGGGCGCCCAGTCCTGAACACTCCACAGCGAGATCCAGTGTGCCGCCCCTGAGGTTGCCGGTGAAACCCACTCCCAGAAGTGCGTCCACAGCAAGGGAGGCAGATATCTGGGGCTCGTGGGATATCCTGCCTCCGGCAAAGATGAACCTTTCCATGTTCACCCTGCAGTCATCGGTGATATTGCTTGAGGGTCCGAAGGAAGGCCTGACCACAACGTTGTAACCCTTTTCCATAAGCAGTCGTGCGGAAACGAATCCGTCGCCTCCATTGTTGCCGGGTCCTGCATAGACCACAACGGTTCCTTTTGAGGCGGACACCATTCGGGCGGCTGTTTCGGCTATAGCTGCGCCGGCCCTGTCCATGAGGACCAGGCCGGGAGTGCCGGCGTTGATAGTACTCCGGTCAATTTCCGAGATCTCCGGAGGAGTCAGCCAGAATGCCATATTAACCCCTTTCCGACAACACGGCGCAGGTAAAGGTTCTCTGCTCTCCACAGGCGGCGGAGAGGTGTATTTTCCTGCCCCGGGCAAGTTCCTGTGCGCGGCCGAAAAGCTCAGCCTTCATTGTTTTTCCATCAAGGTAGATTTGGATGTCATGCCAGGAAAGACGGTGGTCAAACCCCGTTCCCAGGGCCTTTGCAATTGATTCCTTAGCGGAAAAGATTACTGCAAGATCACAGAGAGATTCCGCGGAGGACAGCTCCTCTGAAGAGAAAATCCTTTCTTTGAGCCGGCCGCCGTTCCTGGTTATTGAACGCAGAAAACGGTGATTCTCCACAACGTCTGTTCCCGCTTCCATTATCCTCCCTGAAAGAAACAACAGAGTTTAAGATAGTTGAAAGGTACACGGGTGTCAGCAGGAAAGGGGGCAGAGCTCCGTTCCCTCCCACCTTGGAAAAGCGTTGCAGGAAAGAGAGGAACGTATTCCGGGGTTATGGCTGAGGGCAGAGAGGGCAGCCCTGCCCACCATTACC
The DNA here is from genome assembly GCA_964571965.1 of uncultured bacterium. GTDB lineage: Bacteria > Fermentibacterota > Fermentibacteria > Fermentibacterales > JCC-6 > Sabulitectum. The sequence goes on from CAZNFQ010000002.1 coordinate 48,058, forward strand.
GCATTGTCCATGGTGTGTTCAAGGGGGGGCATGAACAGCTTAAGGTTTCTCTTTCGGCAGCTGGTGATGAATTTCCGGCGAAGAAGACTGTTTGCGGAGACTCCCCCTGCCACAAGCACAGAGCTTGCCTTCAGGGGAACGGTCTGGTAGAGGGTTTTTGACACAAGAAGATCACAGACCGTTTTGCGGAATGAAGCTGCAAGGTCGGAAGCGGTAACTTCGCCGGATTCCCAGGATAGTCTTACCGCTGTTTTGAGACCGCTGAAGCTGAATTCAGGATTCTTTCTGCTCCCAAGGGGAGAAGGAAGGTCCACCGCAGTTGGATCTCCCTTTTCTGCCAGCTCGTCGATGATCCTGCCCCCGGGATAACCCAGGCCCATGAGTTTTGCTGTTTTATCGAAGGCTTCTCCTGCTGCGTCATCCCTGGTCGACCCAAGAAGCTTGCAGGAATTCCAGGAATCCATGTGAAAGATCATGGTATGTCCGCCGCTGGCCAGCAGCGCCACAGCGGGAAACTCAACCGGGGACGAATGATGTATGTGCAGGTGGGCTGCAAGATGGTTGATGCCCAGGAATGGTCTTCCAAGGGCGAAGGCAAGGGACTTGGTATAGGAAAGCCCTACTAGAAGGGATCCGGTAAGCCCGGGTCCTGCAGTTGCCGAGAAAACACTGATATCCGAAAGGGAGGTGCCGGCTTCCGCCAGCACCTCCCGTACAAGTCCGGGTAGCACGGACATGTGCAGCCTTGAGGCAATCTCCGGCACAACACCCCCATGCATGGAATGATCACACTGGGTGAAAACCCTCTCGGCAAGTACGTTCCCTGTGCCGTCGAGAACCGCTGCGGCTGAGTCATCACAGGATGTCTCCACGGCAAGAACCTTCATCAGGCCTGGGCCTCTACCTTTACGGTGACGTCTTCATGGATGTCTCCGTGTACTTTTATCTTCACCTTGTGTTCTCCCAGGTTCTTGATGTGTGCAGAGAGGATAACCTGGGTTCTGTCGATGTCGAATTCCTTCTCGGTGAGAGCGGCGGCTATTTCCCTCTCCCCGATCCCGCCATAGAGCTGTCCGTTTTCGTCGGCGGTGGCTGAGAATGAAAGCACGGTATCCCTTAGCTTTGCCGCAACAGCTTCCGCTGCTTTGTTCTCTTCGGCTGCTTTCTTCTCTGAAGCTGCCTTCAGAGATGCTGCCATTTTCATGGAGCCAGCCGTTGCTATGACGCCGAGTTTTCTGGGGATCAGATAGTTCCTGGCGTAGCCGGGAGCCACGCTGACCACGTCGCCTGCGGAACCAAGCGTATCAACGGTCTTTATCAGAAGAATCTTCATTTTTCATCCTTTCGGTCCTTTGATCTATTTTTGTCCTGAAATCGAACCAGGTGTCTAGAATCCCTGCAAGAAGAACCATTGCCGCCACCACGGGGATGGCAAAAAAGGCACTGATCACAAGAAGAATAACCATTCCCGGAACAGCCCTTGCCCAGTGAACGGTGGTCTGGAGTCCCTCTATGAAGTAGGGAAGAGAAGAGAAGAGCAGCAGGTTTCCCGATGCTCTTAACAGAAGAGGAGGAACTTCGGAACTTCTGGAGTAGACTATGGCAAGAAGGCACATGATCGGTATCCATGCCGTTCCCCAGTGCATTCGGAAACGGGCAGGAACGGTGAGCTGTGGATAAGCCTTTGCAATACCCGGTAGTGAACGGAAGAAAAGAACGGCTGCAATGGCTCCTGCGGTGAGTTGAATTGCCCCTATGCCGGGAGAGTAGTGTACTATCAGGAAAAACACCCGGTCGATCACCGCGGTTTCCATACCGGCTGAAAGGTAAACCTCTCTGAGTGGCTCCAGATCCTGTTCCCCTATGTTCATGAAACCGGGGAAAGCCAGAGACAGTAGAGCACCTGCCAGAAGGGTCAGACCTGCTGTCCAGTAAAGGGTTTTCATGAGGGAAAACCCGGAACCGGCTGCAATGGCAGCCGTTGCTGCACACACTGCAGTTACGCCTGCGCCGTGGAAACCGGTGAAATACCATACCGCAAAGAGAAGAACCGCCGTAAGGGACAGTCCCCTGCCCAGCCTGCCTGAGAGAAGGGAGGCGGACACGCCTGCTGCAAGGAAGGGAAGTCCTGTTATCAGGGCCAGCCCCCCCCATAGAAACATTCCGGCGCGGTTCTTTCCTGCTGTCATGGCTTTCTACCTGTAGTGTTCTCTTATGTAAGGAGCCAGTGCGAGGAATCTTGCGATCTTAAGCTCTCTTGCAACCATTCTCTGATGCTTGGCGCAGTTACCGCTTACACGCTTGGCTACGATCTTGCCCCTGTCGCTGATGTAACGCTGAACCATTTTTTCATTCTTGTAAGAGATCTCCATTGTAGGGTTCATGCAGAAACGGCACTTTTTCTTTCTTGCCAGCTTCTTGATCCCCTTGCGCTTCTTACGGATAGGCATCTATGCCTTCCTTTCTGTATAGAGTATTTCCACCCGGCGTGCCCTGAGAACGTTCTGATGGCGGAGGCCGCCGGCGTAATCTTCAATTTCCCTGTGTGCAAGTATTCCTTCAGCAAGTATTCCAGTTCCAACCAGAAGATGATCATCAAGGGCTCTGGCGGCTTTTCCCCAGATATCCACTCTGATCTCGTAAACGGACTTTCCCGATTCTCTGTATTCACTCTCTACGGTGTTTTCCACCAGGAGATGGATAACGGAGATGCCCTTAAGGGTGGTGAAAATTCCGGTTCTCTTCTTCACTATGCCGGTTATCACCGCATAGTTGATCCCGGGAAGTCGTTTCTGAAGGCTCATTCCTGTCTCCTAGAACGGAATATCGTCGGAGTAGTCCGGTTCATCGGATGGCTCCGGATTCGGCGGACCGTCGGAACCGCCTGAATAAGAGGGCCTGTCTCCGGAATCACCGGTTTTCTCCAGCATCTGTACGCTTCTTGCAAGAATTTCCACACGGCTTCGTTTGGAGCCGTCCTGGGCATTCCACTGTGTGTACTGGAGCTCCCCTTCGATCATCACGGGACTTCCCTTGTGAAGTCTTGAGGACACTCTTTCAGCAAGCTGCCGCCATGTTACAACGTCCACGAAGCAGGTTTTGTCTTTCCAGTCTCCGTCACGGGAACGATAACGCTGGTTGCTGGCGATTCTGAAGTTGGCCACATGGGTTCCGTTCTCGAGGATGTTCGTTCTCGGGTCATCGGTAAGGTTGCCTGATATGAGAACCTTGTTGATGCTCGGAAGTCTTATGTCCACGGTTATTCACCCACCTGTGGGGTCGTCTGTGGTTTGCCGGAGGAACCCATTCTGGTGTTTCTGTCCTGGCGAAGGGTGAGGTGGCGAAGACAGTTGTCATTGATCCTGAGCATTTTGTCGATGGCCTCTTTCACCGTTGGTTCACCATTCCAGTGAACGATGTGATAAACGCCTTCGCTCTCTTTGAAAATGGGATACGCAAGCTGACGCCGTCCCCAGTCGTCCAGCCCGAGAAGTTCTCCCTCTCCGGATGAAACGATTTCCTGTACCTTGCCTGTTTCCTTCTGCAGTTCAGCTTCAGAGAGACTGGCATTCCAGATAAGCACTGTTTCATAGGTAGTCAATTAACAAAGCCTCCTTCCGGCCCTGTTGGTGTGTAACCACACCGGCCCGTAAAGGAGACAGACTGATCAGCCATGTCCGGGAACCCAGCGGTTCCAGCGCAAAGCGCTCTGCTCACGGGCCGGCGACTATTATTTCAGTCGCTTCGTCCCCGGATCCGTGTCCGGGGAAAGCAGCCCGCTATTATGAAGAGAGAACCTGCTGTGAGTCAAGGCGTTTGGAATCAACATTGAGAATCCGGACCTCGAGGGAAGATTTTCAATGAAATAGGGGGCGGCAGTCGCCGCCCCCCTGGGTAACTTATGTATCAGCGCCTAGCGGAGAACCATTGCCTGAGAGGAAACGGTTCCGTCCGTTGTTGTGAGGCGCACGAAGTAAACACCGCTTGAGATGTTCTCCGTGGACCAGTTAACGGAGTGGTTGCCTGCGGCAACTTCACCGTTAACAAGGGTCTGCACCGAACGGCCGGCAAGGTCGAAGACCTGCACCATTGCGTGCCCGGTAACCGGTGTGGAGAAGTTCACCGCGGCAGAGCCGACTACGGGGTTGGCCGCAGGGGCGATGCCAAGGGTGAAGGTCTCTACTCCGGCTGTGGCTTCGTCGATGGATGTGGGATAGACATCGATCGTAGCAGCAACGGGGCAGTAGTTCTGAAGCCTGGCTCCGGTGTAGAGAGTTGTTGAGCTGGCGGGAACTGTCACGTTGAAACTTGCCTGACCGCTGCCGTTGGTGGTTGCGGTTTCATAGAAAGTGGCTGCATCTGAAATGCCTTCGATACCGTCTGAAAGGGCAACTGTTGCACCGCTCACAGGTGAGCCGCCTGCTGTAACCGTCATGGTAACTGTCTGTGTTCCGGGGTTAACCATTCCGGGGTTGCAGACTATCTGAAGCATTTCAGGGTTGGAAACGTCGTTGGTGAAGATTTCCATTGCAGGGTCGCCGAACCAGATGTACATCTTGGCGTTGGTCTCGCCGTATGTGCCCTGGTCCGCTATTGCCTCGAGGGTAGCGTAGTTTAGCGCTTCTACAATATTCACATGACCAAAGTCATAAAGACCCTTGAAGGTTTCCTTCATGTAAACATGATTGGCAAGGGTGTAGGACGGGTCGGTGGCGGCGAGGTTGCCGCTTGAACCGTGCTCGTCCCAGGCGTAGCTCTCGGCAAGACATTCCGTGCTGGTTCCGTATTCACCGCAGAGACATGCATAGGTGAAGGTGGGAGGCAGGAAGGTGTTGGTAAGCGCCTGAATGTTGGTCTTGTTCCAGCCCGGGCTCCATGCCCAGTAGGTGGTGTCTCCGTGACCTCTGTATGCCACCACACCGATTCCGTCATTGTACCAGCCGGAAACATCAGCCGCGGTTCCGCCCTCGGGAGGATAGACCTTGTAGAAGGTCATGTCCACGGAGTAGTCGTAGGCTGCGGTTTCGTTGCAGCACTGGGTGTACTTGCCCGGGTACTGTTCTTCGTGGGCGGCAAGAACCGCTGTGCTGGGGATGATTCCCGTGGTGTTCGCGTCGGCGAAGGAGTACTGGTAGTAGCCGTCGATGATCTTAGAAACCTGAAGCTCGATCTGGTCGGCGTTTCCTGTGAGACGGCCCACCGCAAGTTCAGGTATGTAGTCGGAGCCTGAGAGGCAGGCGTAGTAATAGTCGCCGATGAATGAACCGTAGTTGTAGCTGGGAAGGGCTGCGTGGTCACCGGCGATAAGGGCGAACCTTGTGATGCTGGTGTCGTAGTGGTCGGTTATTGCGGCTTTGATAACACCGGCGGAGGAGCCGCTGGCGAGAACTTCCACTGCTGTTTCGTAGCCGATTCCCTGATAGAATTCCACAAGGGGCATTACTGCATCAAGGTTGGCGGCAGTGGTTACGAAAACGTATGCGGCTGCTTCTGCGTCTGTGGGGGCGGATGCGGCGGCATCAACCATATCGTAGTTGATGAGCACTCTGGAGCCCGCGCTTCTTACGAATTCCGTTGAAGAGAAGGCAAGGGCGTTGGGAGAACCATTGAAGTCAATTCTTACCCTGATGGATCTGGCAGCCTGAAGCTCGCCGGTTTCAGGGTTGTACCTGAATGGGTTGAAGTGGAGCCTGTCGGTGTTTATTCCACCCATGATGGCAGGATTCACTGTTTCTGCCCAGTTGCCGGGGAAGAACTCGTTGGAATCGTATACGTCCTCAATCTGCTCGAAGGGGTAGGGATTGTGGGGCATGTCGATTTCCGGGGTCTGTCTGGGAACGAGATTGATGTTGCTGTAGGAAGTGTAGTCTACATTTTCCACTGTAACAACGGCACTGGTTCCGAAGGGAAGAGCGAACATCTGGGGTACCGAGGGCACCTCGGGAAGTCCCACTCTTGTCTGGGAGTAGAAGTCTGGAAGTTCGATGCAGTCCCAGGTGGAGCCACCTGCAACGGTTTTCCCCAGCCAGAAGCCGGGAACGGTTACATCAACAACGATGTGTCCAGCATCTGATTCAACCAGATTCACGCTGCAGATATCTCCCGGCTGGCCGCCGAATGACTGCCAGTCGAAATTTCCATGCAGAGCGAATGCAGCCGTTGCAAATGCAGCGGCTAAAAGAAAAGCTCTCTTCATACTGTAAATTTCTCCTCTCGAAAAAAAGGGTACGGGGTTGCATATCCTTAATAATACTCATCGCTATAATCATTTCTCATGCACTGCAAGTCAATACAGGCTGTTGACCTGAGAGTTCCCTCATTGAATAATCCACATCTGAAAACTGAAAGGAGAAGATCAGTATGAGAACAGTTTTGACTATACTGCTTGTGATCAGCGTTGCAGCACTGGCAGGGCCCAGATTCGGAGGCAGGGTGGGCTACACCACCGCAGACGATCCCTTCACGGGACTCAGCACCGACGGAGCAATATTCGGTGGTCAGATGACCTTCCCGCTTATGCCCATGCTGGGTCTTGAACTGAGCGGAACCTACACCAGTACCGAATCCGACATATCCATGGACAGCTACCTTACGAACTACATCGAAGACGAGTACGGGTACAATTTCGAGGGAGACATGGACGGTCTTCTCGATTACCTTGAGAACGAATGGGGATGGGACGATCCAACCACGGGTCAGCTCCTGGAAGATTACACTGCCACCTATCACAACCTTGGTCTTGCGGGAATTCTCAGAGCAGACATTCCCATGGGCGTCTCCCCTCTGAGCCCATATGTGGGCGGAGGAGCGGGAGTCCATTTCGTGGTCAGTGATGCCGATGCCATGCTTGCTGCAATAGAACAGCAGACAACCGGTCAGACAACCATTGATCCCTACGACCACATTTTCCCCTCGGCGGAGGGTGTTGTGGGACTTACGTTCAGTCCCATGGCTCTTCCCGTGTCCGTATTCGGCGAAGTAAGGCTTTCAAAGCCCTTCGGAGATGATGCGGGTGATGCCATAGTTACATACTTCGGCGGAGCCAATCTGGGGTTCTGAGAGAAGCTTCTATTTCAGGGCGTTCCCCTCAGAGGGAGCGCCCTTTTCTATGACCTTTCTGAACTCTTCCCATACTCCGGGCGCCGCGCACTGAACCCCCCTGGATTCGATGGTCCATTCCCCGCTCCGAAAACCGGTGACCGTTCCCCCTGCTTCTTTCACCATAAGCACCCCGGCTGCCATATCCCAGGGTTTAAGGTTTTCTTCCCAGAATCCGCCCAGACGACCAGCGGCGGTATAGGCAAGGTCCAAAGCGGCTGAACCGCATCTGCGAAGTCCTCTTGCCCTACCCAGGAAACTTTCCAGAACGCCCAGGTCGAAGGTAAGATCAGATTCTGTTCTCGTGTAGGGGAAGCCGGTGGCAAGAATAACATCCGAGAGTCTGTTCTTGCCGGAGACCGATATCGATTCTCCGTTGAGAAAGGCTCCCTCTCCCCTGAGGGCCAGAAAGGTTTCTTCATGTACCGGGTCGTGAATGCAGCCCAGGCAGACCCCCGAACTGTCCATAAGGGCAATGGAAACACAGTAGAATGGAATGCCCACCGCAAAGTTGTTAGTGCCGTCAAGGGGATCCACCACCCAGAAGGGGGGGTCGGGAAACCTGCCGTTCCAGCTTTCTTCCCCCAGAAAAGAAGAACCCGGCAGAAGCTTCATAAGGTTTTCCATCAGAAACCTTTCCGTCTCCAGGTCAGCTTCCGTTACAAACTCCATTCCCTGCTTGTTTTCAACGGAAAAACCCTTTTCCCTGTAGCCGGCGAGTATCGCCCCTGCCTCTTTTGCAATACACAGTGTTTTTTCAACGAAATCTGATGACATTGAACACCTTTTCCGATTGAGTATGGTGGAATTATATCAGGGGATACACGGAAGGAGGGACTCATGGCCCTGAAGCAGTTAGGTAAGAGGCTCCAGTACCACCTGAACGATATTCTGGCCGGGAATCCCCTCTGGCAGATTTTCTTTCTGGTGGTTTTCTCCGCTGCAGTGATCTTGATAGGCATGGCTCTCATCAGAAGCCATCTGGAGTGCGTGGACGGCCAGAACCCCTTCTGGTGGAGCCTGACAAGGCTGATGGACCAGGGAACCTTTGTGGGGGATCACAAGGATGATCATCATGCTCAGGTCGTTGCCGTGCTCATAACCCTGTGCGGTATTCTGGTGATGTCTACCCTGATAGGTACCGTCTCTTCAAAGATATCAGAGCGTCTGGATTCCCTGAAAAGGGGCAGGTCTCCCATTGTGGAGAAGGATCATCTGATCGTCTGCGGAAATGGAGACAGGCTGTATGAGGTTACCCGGGAGCTGATTGAATCCCGCATGGACGAACCCCGCTCTCACAGGAGCAGTATTGTAATGTTTTCGGAGTCTTCCAGGGAAACCATGGAGGAGATTCTGGCACAGAGAACCGGCAGGAAATACGCGAAAGAGGTTATCTGCCGCTCTGGTGTGGTAACTGACATCGATTCTCTCAGGCTTGTGGGTTTCCACAGGTGCCGGGGTTTTGTGATCATAGGAGAAGAAGATACGGTGGTACTTAAAACCCTTATCGCTGTAAGCTCTCTATGTAACGGCAACAAGCCTGTTTCCGTGTGCGAGATAAGAAACGCCGTTATGGGAGAAGTGGCCAGAATGGCTCACGAAGACGTGAAGTGGGTTCCCGTAAGGGAAGTGGTCATGAGACTTCTCATACAGATATGCCGCCAACCGGGGCTCAGCGCCGTATACAAAGAGATACTGAGTTTTTCGGGGAACGAGTTCTATTTCAGAGAGAGCCCCGAGGTGAATGGTGTTTCCTTCAGGGAGGCCGCCTCAAGATTGTCCGAAGGGGTTGCCGTTGGAATAGACAGAGGAGGGGAAGTGGAAATCAATCCCTCCGGCGAAACTGTTCTCGGTCCGGAAGACAGAATGCTGATTCTTGCCCGTGATCTGGAGAGCATCAGATTTGTGAAATCTCCCGGGGCGGTTCTGGTTGAAGCTAAGGAGAAAGAGTCCTGCGGAGATCTTTTCGAGATGCTTGTCTTTTCGGGATACAGCACCCGTTTCAGTCTGATGCTGGAACTGCTTGACAGGTATTCTCCCGGAGGAGCCAGAATAGTTGTTGCGGGTTCTCTTTCCCGGGAAGATGGAGTCAGGGTCACGGAAGCCATCCAGTGCACCAACTGTACCGTGGAGTACCTGCAGATGGACAGAACGGATCCCGATGCCGTGCGTGCGGTGAAACCCGAAAAGTACGACAGCATCATGGTGGTGTCAGGGAAGAAACCGGGAGATTCCGATGAGAAGGCTGACTCGGAGTGTATCGTTACCCTGCTGATCCTCAAGCAGATAAGAAAAACCCTCGGCAGCGCATGGAATGCAACCGTTGTAGCGGAGATAAGGAACCCCAGGAACAGAAAACTGGCCACCGCTGCGGAAATTGACGACTTCGTGATATCCAACGAAGTATGCAGTATGATAATGGCCCAGCTGGTGAAGCAGAAGAAGCTGGGACAGGTTTTCGAAGAGATATTCGACCCCTCGGGCTGCGAGATTCAGCTACGGTGCGCTTCGCAGTATCACAGGGGAACGTTCCGTGAACTGGAAGCCCAGGGCAGACTGAGAAACGAGGTTGTTCTCGGGTGGCTTACCGGAACCGGTTCCGAAGCTGTGGTTACTCTTAATCCTTCAAGGGATCTGGTGATGCCCCCTGATGAGGACTGCAGGGTAATCGCCATCGCTGAAAGGTAGAGAAATGAAGGGTTCGGTATTTATTGGTACGCTGGGCTTTGTGACTGGTGGACTATTGTGTCTTCTGGGTATAGTGTTCATCGCAGGGGCTCCTCTGCTCACCAACCCTCTGGATTCCATGCTGCAGAGCTCCGCCAGGGGGCTGCGAACCTCAGGCGAGGCCATCAACTCTGTAACCGACGGAGTTTCCAATTCCACAGGGATGATAAACGAGGTCAAGGGATCCCTGGAGACCACCTCGGAAGCTCTGTCCAGTACGGGAGGAGTACTTCAGCAGACGGTGGAAATACTCGAGGAAACCCGTATCATCCTTCCTGCCATGGCCAACGATATGGCCTCTATGCCGCCTATGTTGAGAAACATGATGCCCAACAACCACTTCGATGAGGTGGCCGAAAGAACTGAAACCGTGGCAATGAAGCTTGGTCTTCTGAATACCCAGCTTGAGAACCTCTCCATGGACGTTATTGAAACCTCCCAGGCCATCGGAGGCGTTGCGGTTTCAGTGGAGACCCTTCAGCAGGACCTTCTCTCCACCGAGGGTTCCTTCAGTGAAGCGGCGGACAAAATGGAAACAACAGCCTGTTTCGTGGAAAACGGTTCGTTCTCCTCCATGATAGCAGCCCTTTCAGCAGGGATTGGCGTACTTCTGTTACTTGTGGGTCTCTACCAGATTTCTTCCGCTCTCATGATCAGAAGAATTATGAAGGCCCAGGCACTGAAGTGATATTGAAGACGGTTCTGCTGATCCTGCTGATTACCCTGCCCGCAGCTGCCGGTTCATTCAAGCTGTACAGCGGCAGCCTTGATCTTGATCTGGGCACATACAGATACCTGAAATTCCGGATAACTCCGGATCAGGCAATCGGCACTGAGATATCCGGAAGTTTTACCACAATTCCTGAAAACACCCCTGTGGAACTGATCCTTCTCACCCAGTGGAACTACATAACGGGCTGGACGAACCGGGGAGAGATCGATACTCTGGCGGTTCGCAGGGATGGACCGGGGGAGTTTACCATTCCAGTTCCCGATTACGGTGATTTCGTTCTCGTGGTTAGCAACAGGGGGAATTACACCCCTGTGTCCATTGAGGCGGACTTCAGGGTTAACTTTGAGGGGACCGGAATTGCCTACGACTCGTTACCCACTGGAATGACGGTTCTTATTACTGTACTTGCAGCTGCTCTTGTGGTTGCCGCTGTGGTGCTTACTCTCAGGAAGCTGTTGTGACGGGCGGGCAATTTAATTTACTATATTCCAGAGCGGAAATATAAGAAAGGGGTCCAGAATGCTCATTTCCACCAGAAGCAGATACGGGCTCAGAGCACTTGTACATCTGGCAAGAACAGACTGTTCAACACCTGTCAGTCTTGGCGGAATAGCCAAGGTTGAAGAAATACCCATAAGGTATCTCGAACAAATTTTCGGCAGGCTTCGAACCGCCGATATCGTAAGGGGAAGACGGGGCCCCGGCGGCGGGTACGTTCTCAGCAGAAGCCCTTCCGAGATTTCCCTGCTGGATGTTATCCGTGTGCTTGAGACCGAGTTTTTCCAAACCAACTGCGTTCTGCAGTGTCCTGATTCAACCGTTACCGAAGAAGAGAGGAAGAAAGGGTGCGCAAGAGAGGAGTTCTGCCCCACAAGGCGACTCTGGTCCGACATAAAGGGCATCTGCGAAACCTATCTGATCAACAATACACTCAGCGACCTCGCAGGAGGGTCGCTTGAAATGGAGTAGATAGATATGTGGAAATACTCCGACATACTAATGGATCACTTCATGAATCCCCGAAACGTGGGTTCTCTGGATACCCCCGACGGACATTCCGAGGTGGGTTCTCCCCAGTGCGGAGATGCAATGTACCTGGACATCGACATAGACGATCAGGGGCGCATCAGTGAAATTGCATTCAAGACCTTCGGCTGTGCCGGTGCGATCGCAAGCGCATCTGCGCTTACAGAAATGGTGAAGGGTCTTCCAATCGAAGAAGCTCTCAAGATAAGGAACAGCCAGATTGCGGAGTTCCTGGGCGGCATGCCGCCGGAGAAGTTTCACTGTTCCGTTATGGGCCATCAGGCTCTGAAGGCTGCAGTGGAGGACTTCAGGGCAAAGTGCGAAGAGATTGAAAATGTCCTCAAGGGAGCAGGAGTGACTCCGAAGCTGGTAAGGCCCGGAAGGGTTTACCTCTCTTCAGAAAAAGATGCGGAAACGGCAAAGGCAGCTCTGACAGAAAAACTGGACAGAGAGATTTCGGTAGAGGTGAAATGATGGATACCGTTTATCTGGACAATGCCGCCACCACCCGAATGGCGCCTGAGGTTCTTGAAGCGATGCTTCCCTTCTTTGAATCACAGTATGGCAATCCCTCCAGTTTCCACACCTTCGGAAGTTCCCACATGGAAGCGGTGGAAAAGGCAAGGGGCCAGGTGGCCAGACTTCTCGGTGCAAAAACCGAGGAAATATTCTTCACCTCAGGCGGAACCGAAAGCGACAACCAGGCTCTTCGGGGTTCGGTGAAAATAGATCCCACAAGAAGGGGAATAGTTACCTCTGCCGTTGAACACCCGGCCATTCTGGAAACCGCCAGAGTGCTGGAAAAGGAAGGCTGCACACTGGGAGTTGCCTCGGTCGACGAAAATGGGGAGCTTGATCTTGACAGCCTTAAAAAGCTTGTAAGCCAGCAGACTGCAGTTGTCTCCATAATGGCAGCCAACAACGAAACCGGTGTGATAATGCCCCTTATGAAAATCGGGGAGATTGCAAAAGATGAGGGGGCTCTCTTTCACACCGATGCTGTGCAGATGGTGGGAAAGAACCCCATAGACGTTCATTCTCTGGGAATAGACATGCTGAGCCTTTCCGCCCATAAGCTTCACGGCCCTAAGGGAGTTGGCGCAATCTACATCAGAAAGGGAGTTCACATACCCCCTCTGATAACCGGTGGCCATCAGGAGAGGGGCGTTCGTTCGGGAACCTACAATGTTCCGGGCATAGTGGGTCTGGGAAAGGCCGCTGAACTGGCACTTACTCACCTGACCGATACCGTTGCAGAGGAAAGAAAGCTCAGGGAATCCCTGGAAAGAAGAATAAAGGAACGATGCCCCGGGGCCTTCATAGTAGCGGAAAACGCCGCAGAGAGGCTTCCGGGAACCGTAACTGTGATATTCAGGGGAATAGAGAGTGAAGCGGTTCTTACTCTCCTTGACATGCAGGGTATTTATGCCTCATCAGGTTCAGCCTGCAGCACGGGAAGCAAGGACCCAAGCCATGTGCTGTACGCCATGGGAATAGACTATACCCTGGCCAACAGCGCCCTTAGGTTCAGTCTCAGCAGGTATACCGGTGAAGCCGAGATCACCCGGACAGTTGATGCCCTGGAAACCATAGTGGAAAGGCTCAGACGAATCTCGCCATATTCCCAGTGATCTAAAAACCCTGACCTGTCCAGTAGAACCCGGCATTTACGCCGAAGTTTTCTCTGCCCTGAAGACCTGCGGAAACGCCGCAGTCTGCGGTAAGGCTTTCGTCCAGAATGAACTGCACCGCAGCTGAAGCTTCGAATATCCCCGTGGTGGAACCTGTGAGCGCTCCGGAAAGCAGGAAATCCGGGGAGATGTAGCTTGTTCCGCCCCCGGTGAAATAGAAAACGTCACTGATCGTTTCGTCGAAGGGGTTTCTTCCTCCGTTAAGGGCATATTCCCCGGACATGGACAGGCGGAAGTCGAGGAATGTGGTGCTGGTCACACCTCCTATTGCCAGTTCGGTTCCCCTGTCACGGAGTTCTTCTCCCGTTGGAAGAGAAAGCCTTCCTGTGAGTTTCAGGGCGGTTCCTCCCCTGGTGGTTTCGTAGAGCCAGCCTCCCGCCAACGTTATATCCCCTATGAATGATCCGTTCCACGCATCATCCACGGGTACCAGCGGAACAACGGCAGAGACCTCGAGGTTTTCCTCTGCGCCCCAGCAGGCTCTCAGCGGGACCACGACAACGGAACCGTCGTCGGTGTTCGTGTACTCAACCGAGGCGCCGGCCCTTAGAGTTCCCCCGGGAAGGAGGTCTGAGCTGGAGAGACCCTGCCAGCCGGAAAGACCCAGGGGTCCAAGGCCCATGGAGGCCGCAGAAACAGCAGCCGCAGAGAATAGAAAAAGAATCAGCGATGTTTTCATGAATTCCTCCGGGGTTGACAAATGCTCATGCAATATGGAAAGATACCTTTAATATAGACTCATGATCTTCGGAGGGAGTAATGAAAACTGGAGAGGCCGGGGTTTTAACCGCGACGGGTTTGCTGGTGGCGGGGGCTCTCTTCGTGGGCTTTACCCCAATGCCTGAACTGGAACTCATGGAAGCCGGCATGGAACAGGAACTTTCCGTTTACCAAAGACTGAAGCAGTCAATTCAGCCCTATCATTTCGGAAACCTCCCCAGGGAATCTTTCAGAGCAGACACCACGGTGTGGGTTGTGGATCTCGATCACAACATGTATACCATTCCCCAGGTGGACCTTTACGTGACCAGAGTTCTGAGGGACCTTCAGTTCACGGGCATTACGGCCACTGAAAGGGAGCAGGGCGGAATTGTATTCAACGCTGTTTTCCCCAACGGACAGCCGGTGGAAATACAGTTCACCAGCCCCTAGGTGGTCATTACACTTGACTTTCTTTATCTTTCATCTCTTCCGTGGAGTTGTTTTGTTTTTCCGCGGAGAAGTGGTACAGCCTTTAAGATGAATTAAATTCTGACCATATAGATAGTTAGGCAAGGGCACAAACCCTGCCTGAGTAACCCGATGAAGGGAAGCGCCCATGAAGAAAGCCGATAAGTGGAGGAATTACAGCTCCGCATTTGTGCTGGTAATATCACTGCTCCTCATATGGCCAACGGTGAAATGGTATTCACTGCCGGCAATTGAAAGGGACAGGGCGGAAGCCAGTGTTCAGCCTGAAACAACGAACCCTTATCTGAGAGAACTTCTTGATGAAATGCAGAACGAAGGCGGAGAAGAACTTCTCGAGGAATACAGGGAACTTTACCAGTCCAGCAATGGAACTATCAAGCTGGGACTGGACCTTCAGGGCGGAATGTATCTGGCTTACACGGTGGAGCCAACACCTGGCCTCGATACAGATGAAGCCCTGGACCAGGCATTGGAGATCATCAGAAACCGAATTGACGAGTTCGGTGTGTCCGAACCGTCCATAACCAGACAGGGCAGCGACAGAATAATCGTTCAGCTTCCCGGTGTAAGGGATCCTGCAAGGGCAAGGGGAATCGTGGAACGGCAGGCTCTTCTTGAGTTCAAGATAGTAGTCTATCCCAACGCGGAGCACCCCTCGCCTTCCAGCATTCCTGTTATTCGCAACATAGAAGCAGTGCTTGGGGGCACAGACGCGGAAGAGCAGCCTGTGGCTCCCGTTGAAACGGCTGCCGAGACGGATACCACGGATGAAGAGGAGTTCTCTCTTCCGTCATCCAATGATCAGCTTTCTCTCCCGTCACCGGAAGAGCTTGAGGATGAGGCGGTTCTCCCCTCCATTGAGGTGGCAGGAGAACTGGGTTCACTTCTGACCATTGCAGATCAGAGCAACGCAACGGTTCTCAGCATCAGGCCCGGCGACTGGATGGTACAGCAGGGTAATGACTACGATGCCCTTCAGTCCATTCTTAACAGAGAGGACGTGCAGCAGATACTTTCTGAATCGAACCTGCAGTTCTCCTTCGGTAAGCCCACCGAACTGGCCGATGGAACAACCTTCATGAGTGTATTCATCGTTCCAGCCAATGCGGGAATGGGATGGGACAGGCAGGCGGATCTTGAAATTCCCGATTACAGGCTTACAGGAGCGAACCTTACCGATGTAAGGATCCGCATGGGCGACCAGAATGCCATGTCCGTGAATCCTTATCTTCTTCTTGAATTCGACGGTGAAGGCTCCGATATGTGGGAGAGGATAACCGGAGAGAACGTGGATGAAAGAGTGGCAATTCTTCTGGACGGAAGAATCTATTCCGTTGCCACCATCACAGAGAGGATCAGCGGAGGCACAAGACTTTCCGGCGGGTTCAATCTGGAAGAGGCAAGGGACCTCAGGCTTGTTCTAAAGGCGGGAAGCCTTCCAGCCAGACTCATAATCGCCGAAGAACAGACAATAGGACCAAGCCTTGGTAAAACCGCCATCAGTAACGGAATGATCGCGGGTCTTGTGGGCCTTGCCATCATTGCTGCCTTTATGATCATCTACTATGGCACAAGCGGGTTCATCGGTGTGCTCGCCCTTATTTTCGATATGCTGATAATCATGGGCTTCCTCTGTTTCCCCGGCCCGCTGGCTCAGATAGGCATTTCGGGAATGAACGCAACCCTGACCCTCCCGGGTATTGCCGGTATCATCCTTACAATTGGTATGGCAGTGGATGCCAGCGTGCTGATCTACGAGAGGATCCGCGAGGAACTTGCCAGCGGCAAGGGAATCAGATCGTCCGTAGACTCCGGGTATTCCAGAGCCTTCGTAACCATTTTCGATGCGAACCTGACCACGTTCATAACGGCTCTTGTTCTCTACAGATTCGGAACGGGACCCATCAGGGGATTCGCAGTTACCCTTTCCATCGGTATCATGGCTTCCATGTTCTGTTCTCTGGTGTTTACCCGTGCAGTCTTCAGCAACCTTCTGGCACAGGTAAAGAGAACGAAGATAAGCATAGGTAAAATCGCGCTGGTGAAGGATGCACACTACGACATAGTTACCAAGAGGAAGAAAACTTACATGCTCTCCCTTGCGGTCATTCTCATAGGAGTGATTTCCTTCTTTGCTCACGGCGGTCTGAACCTTTCAATAGACTTCACCGGAGGTCTTGAGACCAACGTGGTTTCCACCCAGTATGCCACAGCTGCTGAACTTAATTCAGCGCTGACCGCACAGGGGCTCGCCAGTGTTCAGGTTCAGGCTCTGCAGGACTGGACCGGTGAGGGACACGCATTCGTGATAAGGACCTCCAGCAGCGACAAGGATCAGGTTTATGCGGCTCTCGGAGCGGAAGGCTGCTCGCTGATGGAGGATGAAGAGGGCGAGTCAGAGGCTTCCTTCATCAAGCAGATTGGACCGAGAGTAGGCAGCGAACTTCGCTCCAGGGCTGTGGACTCCATTCTTCTGGCCATGTTCTTCATTGTGCTCTACATTTGGTACAGATTCCAGTTCAAGTGGGGTCTGGCCGCCGTTGCGGCACTTCTTCACGACATTCTGATAACGGTTGGTCTTCTTGCTCTCTTCCAGATAGAGGTAAGTCTTACCATCATTGCCGCCCTTCTTACAATCGTCGGTTATTCGATCAACGATACAATCGTGGTATTCGACCGCATCAGAGAAGACAACAGACTGCGCAAGGGCAAGACCTTCGAAGAAACGGTTAACAAGGGCATAAATGAAACGCTGAGCCGTACAGTGGTTACATCACTCACCACCTTTATAGCGGTTCTCATGCTCTTCATCTTCGGAACGGGAGAGATCCATGATTTCGCCCTGACCCTGATGATAGGTATCATTGTTGGTACCTACTCATCTATCTACGTTGCCAGTCCGATACTCATCGACTGGCACGCAAGACTCAAGAAGAAGTAGTACTCAGCACAAAAAAGGCGGAGGGTTCAGGCCCTCCGCCTTTTTTATAACGGGAGAGAGAGTTCCGCGAGAGCGCCTGAGGCGGTGTTTTTCAAAACCACCTCTCCGCCGTGCCGTTCTGCTATTCGCTGAACGATTGAAAGACCAAGACCTGTTCCTCCGCTGTCTGAGCCTTTTACAAAGGGGTTTAGCGCCCTGTCAGAAAAACCCTTGGGAAAACCCTTGCCATCGTCTGCAACTGAGATAACAGCGCGGTTTCCCGACTGGCTGATAGAAATGGTAACAGAAGAAGAGGCATACCGTACGGCATTGCGTACAAGATTGGACACCGCTCTAAGGATAAGGCGATAGTCTCCTGTTACATGGGTATTCCCGGCGGAGCAGTTCAAAGATATATCAACGGCAGGGTTGTGGACTCGTTCCGCATCTGCTGCTTCACTGCACACATCGGAGAGAGAAACCCTGTCCATCTCCGGTTCGGTGTTCCTTATACGATTGAATTCAAGCAATTCAGAAACAAGGGTATCAAGCTCAAAGAGATCTTTTTCCATCAGATCCAGTTTTTCTCTCACCGTATCGGGGTTGTCTCTTGCAAGCTCCAGGGCGAAGCTCAGCCTTGCCATAGGGGTGCGTAGCTCGTGGGCCACAGAGTTCAAGAGTTCATTATGTGAGTCCAGCAGGGTGATTATTCTCTCTGCCATGAGGTTGAAGGATCTTCCCAGTTCGTCTATTTCATCGCGGCTGCCCTGATCCGGGTAACGGGCGGTCAATTTCCCTTTGCCGAAGCTGCCCGTGGCCGTTGTAAGCAGTGCCGTACGTCTGAAAACCGATTTCAGGCCGAAGCCCAGGGCAATGGCCTGGGAGATGAAGAGAACAAGGGCGAACAGAACAAGAAGTGCGAATCTCGGGGCCTGGGTTCTTGCGGTTGCAAGAAGTGAAGACTGACTTTCTGGAATGCTTATTATTCTGAAACTGCCCCATTCTCTTCCCTCCGGGAAGGGCTGACCGGGACCGGGAGGCAGCTGGCCCTGCGGGGGACGCATCTGCTGATCGTCCCGTACCAGCCGCAGAACTATGTTCATGGAATCTGCCAGGGACGTCACTTCTTCCATGGTGGTTATAGAACCTGAAAGTATTTTCTCCTCGAACCGGTCCAGGGTTTCGTTTCTCTGCCTTTCCATGAATGCAGGCAGAACGGAAAATGAAACCCACGTAGTGAGAACCAGGGTAAGAAAAGTGGTGACGGAAAGAAACAGGTAGATTTTCCAGTAGAGTTTCATTCTCCCGCCTCTGGAGAGAAGAGGTAGCCCAGACCCCTGACGGTCTTTATCATTGCTCCCTTTTCCCCAAGTTTTCTCCTCAGTCGGGAAACCAGCACATCCACCGATCTGTCGAATGAGTCAAAGCCAATTCCACGGAGATCTTCCACGAGAACGTCACGCTTCTGAACCCTTCCGGCTCTGCGGGCAAGAAGCACAAGGAGATCGAACTCGGTGGTGGTCAGATCCAGAGCTTTACCGCTGAGAAGAGCTTCCCTGGATGGAACATTTATGGAAAGGGGTCCTGCTTCGATCATGTCAGCACTGAGGTCGGAGCTGCTTCTGCGAAGGAGAGCCCTTATTCTTGCGAGAAGAACTCTCGGGGCAACGGGCTTGCCCAGATAGTCATCGGCTCCCAGTTCCAGACCGGTAACCACATCGACATCGTCCTTCATGGCAGTTAGCATGAGTATGGGGCCGCGCCAGCCTTCTCTCAGAGACCGGCAAACATCCAGACCGCTTACATCCGGAAGCATCAGGTCAAGAATCACAATATCCGGGCGGCCGCCGATCACCCGTTTTTTTACTTCTGCGCCTCTGTGGAGCACCTCAACTGTATAACCCTGTCCCGTGAGATATTCGGATAGAAGCGAAGCCAGTGGAACATCATCTTCCACCAGGAGTATCTTTTCCTGCATGTTACCTCCTGTTGACATTCGATCGATTGGTTCTATTCTATAGACCTTTAGCGAACAACGCAATTCTCACGGAAGGGGTAAAATGGTTTTTCTAACAGCTGCTCTCATAATGATACCGGCGGACGCAACACCGATCTACACACTGGAACCTGCAGGTATTGATTTCTATTTTCTGCCTGAGTTTCTTTCTCCCCTTGAGGAGGGAGTTCTTTCAGATGAAACAGGAGCCCTGGCGGGACAGCCTAATTCATACGGCATTACTTTTGGATGTCACTACTGGAAAATGGAAACTCCGGTGACGGACAAGAACTTCTGGATAGAAGAGAAGCTTTCAAGCGTTATCCCTCCCGATCTCATGGAAAACATCTATGCCGGTGAGCCCACATGGGCTGAAGGAAGCATGGCGGCAGAAATTCCCTCAGCAAGGTCGCTGGGGCTGATGTCTGAAATCAACTTTACCTTCACGTCTCAGAATGATGTTATGGGCAGGGGCAGAGCCTACGGGATTTTCAGGAACGACTATGCGGTCCTGCTGGTAATTTACGGCCCTTCAGAGCTCAACCCCCAGAACCTTCTGGAACAGATAGTTGGAATGGCGGTTCTCAGCGATTAGTCTTCCTGAGGATCAGCAGGCTGAAAAGAAGATAGACAAGCGCATGGCCCAGAACAGCCAGTTCTGCTCCACGGGATCCTTTCACCATTTCTCCAAGGGGAGCTGCGAACCACCACCCCATGGATGTGCCACCCAGCCCCGGAAACAGCCCAAGGCTGAAAAGCCCAACGGAAAAGACCGCAGCACCGGGACCGGAGGTAATGGAAGAGCATAGAAATGCAGTTGAAACAACCCAGAACGAAGCAACTGCCGCAAGGGGAAAAACCCGGGAGGCAATGTATCCCGCGGGAACCGCTAAAGGAACAAGTAGAACGAATGACAAGGCTGTCATAACAAAGAAAGAGTTCAGGAAGCAGGAGGCAAAAGAACCGAAAAACTTGCTATAGAAAGAATTGACAAGCTCGCCGCTCTTCCGGCTGTCCGCTATGAATAGAGATGTAAGGGGAGTACCCACCAGAGCGGAAAGCATAATGACTCTCCAGATGGAATAGCTGGATCGCATGCCGACAGGTATGTACGCGATAAGGCCGGACTCCTGCATTCTGGACTCTACTACAAGGGAAGCAATGAGCAGAATAGGCACAAGCAGGTAAGGACCTGCCCACTTCATTGCCAGAGATCTTCTTCTTTCCGATTTGAGACTGGCGTAGAACTGTGACAAAACAACCCTTTCCTTTGAGGACCTCTCCGGGAATATTACCGAAAATAAAACGGAACGGACAGAATGAACAGAATCA
>CAZNFQ010000003.1:0-63422 GCA_964571965.1 uncultured bacterium
TCTGAACATGGGTGAGTCTATGATGATCCTCACCAGTTCCTCTTCATCCATGGAGATTATTTCGGAGGATGATACCTGAACCTGAAGCTCCTGACGCAGCTGATCAGCAACCTCACCCGGCGCAAGTCGGAACATGGTTACCATCATGGAAATTGCCTCCTGGTTCTCCCTTGTAAGGCTTCTGTAGACAGTTTCACCGTCTGCTCTGTAAAGGGCGTCTATCAGACAGCTCATGTCATCACTGGGGGATGCAAGGGTTAAGAACGCAATCAAAAAAAGGATGGCAGAGGCAAACTTCATTTTCATTCCCTTCAAAGGTGTTGCGGCGGCGAATGCCGCCGCTCTGCCTTAATACACTTAGTCAGCCAACAGAGTTCCCACGATCTCCCTGAGAGCATCCTCGTTAGCAGGGTCGGCACCAACAGCCTGGAAGGCTATATGTCCCTCCCTGTCTATAACATAAAAGGTGGGGATACCCTCCACCAGATAATCTGCGGCAACGTCGTCACCTGCCAGAACCACCTGGTAGGTGATTCCCATATCATGGAGAAAACCCGCAGGATCATCAGCCTGTTCCCAGGTGTTCACACCAATAACGGCAAGATCATCACCATAGCTTTCATGCAGTTCCTGAAGAAAAGGCATAACCTGCCTGCAGGGCATGCACCAGGTTGCCCAGAAGTCCATGACCACTACTTTACCTCTTAGATCCGAAAGGGACAGCACCCCTCCTTCAGGGGTTTCAAGGGACCAGTCGGGTGCAGGGGAGCCCACGGGGATTGAACCGAAAACCTGCTGGGGCTGAATGCCTTCGGGACATTCAAGCTGGAAGATTTCAGGTTCGGGATCCAAATCAGTATTCACATTGGACAGTACTATGGTGTATTCCATTCCCGTTCCGTCTTCGTTCCAGTAGGAAATCCGGTTGGCCACGGGAAGCATTGACTGGGGATCGATCCACCAGACCGACTCATAGGGAGACAGATCAACTGCAACGACCCTGCACAGAACCCCGGCCATTTCCTCCTGGTCAAGTTCCAGGTAACCCTGCGCGTTCAATTCCGCTCCATAGGGATCTTCAGGAAAGAGGAATTCCCTGAGGACCGCACCCTGGGGGAAGCCGTTACGGTGAACTATCATGGCTCCGCCGTCTTCCATCAGACCGTAGATGTAGTTCCCCTCTTCGGGATTCAGGTAGGCTGCGTAGCTCGGGTTGGAAACCGCGTATTCAACAGGTCCCGGCTCTCCTTCAGGGGACATCACGGTGAATTCCAGATATATGCCGGCTTCGTCCGTGCTTGTACCCCGCTTTAAGATCGCTTTCCCCGTTGTGGAAAACACAACTTCGCTGTCAGTTACGCTCACCCCTTCAACGGTAAAATCATAGGATACAGCACCCACATCCAGCACAGCTTCTGTAACCTCCAGGAAAAGAGAGTGCGGGTCGGATGCAGAACCGCTTCCGGCGGCATCTCCAACCTGGTCCGCTGGCTCGTTTCCGCCACCGCATGCTATGAGCATAACAGCGATAAATACAGTTAACAGTTTTTTCATAATTTACCCTTCATTGAGTGAGCATCCTTATATCAGCGGCCCGTTCATCATCGGTTCCAGGAGTTTCAGCGATTCCCAGTGAATCACCGAACAGCGGATTCTTATACAGAGCTTTCAGCACTGCAGTTCTGAGAGTACCTGTGCCGAAATGCTCATGCCTGTCACGGAGACTGCCCTTTTCCACCTTTGAACCGTTAATGTGAAAAACTTTTACGCTTTCTGCTCCGAGCTCCCGGCAGATCTCCCTTACAAAGCCGGGTTCTTCCAGATCATAACCGGCACCGTGCGCATGGGCAGTATCGATGCAGAACCCGATTTTTTCAGGAACACCGGACAACCTCTTTATTTCGGCAAGCTCGTGGAACCGGCGGCCTATGGAAGTTCCAGCCCCTGCCGTATTCTCAAGAAGAATCAAAGGCCCGTCAGCCTGGTCTGAAACCACCGCTCTCAATGACTCTGCAACCATTTCGATTCCCGCTTCCAGCCCCGAGTCCTGATACGCACCCGGATGAAGAACAAGAAATGGTATTCCAAGGATACGGCACCTGTGAATTTCATTTTTCAGGGCAATACGTGACTTCTCTCTTACATCTATCCTTGAAGATGAGGGATTGATAAGGTAAGAAGCGTGTGAGACAAAGGTGAATCCCCGGCTATTCTTCCGGAATTGTTCAACCGTATCCGGAGAAAGCTCCGGGGAAACCCATCTTCTCTGATTTGCGGTGAATATCTGACCAGCAGTCAGCCCCAGTTCCCGGAGTCTTCCGGGGGCTTTCTGTATTCCGCCGGCTGTTGAAACATGAATTCCCGGGATCACAGTGTGAAGGTCCTTCTGAAGTGCTCCAGTGTCTTCATTGCTCTTTTCTGAAGCTCTTTTCTTCTTTCTTCCATGTCTTTCTGAATGGAATCGTAATCCTTCCACGCTTCCTCCACGGCCAGTGCCGTGGTTTTGTCTGGTATTCCCGGAGTCCCTGAGGATACAAGCCGGGAAAGACCAGCCTGTTCCATGAAACGGGTACACTTGCTTGAATAGGATACCAGCACAGGAACCGTTCCAGAGGCAAAAGCCAGAATAGCTCCGTGTAGAGGCGTGGTGATCATTATTCTGCTGCTGGAAAGCTTTTTCAGGAATTCGTCTGTATCCGCTGGATCCGCTATCTCAACCTCACTTTTCATTTTCCCTGCAACCATTCCGCAGAATGCCATATCATCGTTGGATAGAGTTCCTGTGTGAAAGGGAAGTAGAATTACACCGGCGTTAAATTTCGCCGCATACCAGTCCAGAAGTTTTGCCCAGGCGGAAACGGCCCTCGAAGGATCCTTCTTTTTGTAGATCCCGAGTTTTTTCCTCAGTTCCAAAGGAAGAAGATGCCTTGTTCTGTTGGAAACATCCCTTGGCGCAGCCCCGATAACCATTCCTTTCCCCGTTCCGTGAAACTCGGGCACCAGGGCACAGTCCGCCGCAAGAACCATTTCCGGTTCGCGCAGACCCAGGGAATAAAGAGTGTTGAACGAACCTCTGTCCCTGACCGTTATTCCCGAAAGGGTCTTCAGGAAAATCTTCATCATGATTTTCGACATGAATGTGAGTTCCCTGCCCTGGCCTATCCCCACCGCCCAGGCAAACGACTTTTTCCGCAGAAAGAAAGCCAGGACAACAGGGAGGAGGTTGAAGGGACTGTATAGAATGGATGAGTCATCCTGAACAAGTTCACCTCCGCCTACAATAACCACATCGCACCATAGTACCGCTTCCAGAATCCCGCGAATCCTGCCTTTGCTCACATCGAAACATTTGGCTCCCGGATACTTTTTCGAGGTTCTTTCCGGGTCCGCGGTGAGAACTCCCACGGAAGCCCCGGTTTTCCTCAGGTCCTCGTATTGCGATCTGAAGATCACAGAATCGCCCACATTGGATCCTCCGGCCTCCAGTTCTCCCCAGCTGAAGGAAGCTATCTTCGTCAGTTTCGACCTCCGAAATCCCTCAGGGTTTCCGCCATTTTTCTCAGCCTGGCATCGGCCATTCCCAGAATTGTATCAGCGGGATATCCCCCGTGCGCATTCCTCTTTCCTGCTTCCACCCCTGTAAGAAGTTCGATCCCCTCGGATATGGTTTTTACGGAATAGATGTGGAACTTACCCTTTTCCACCGCTTCCACCACTTCTCTGTTCAGCTGAAGGTGAACAATGTTGGAGTCGGGGATCATTACCCCCTGTGTACCCGTAAGACCGCGTTCCCGGCATATTTTGAAGAAGCCTTCCACTTTGTAGTTGACCCCTCCTATTGGCTGTATCCTGCCGTGCTGATTCACAGATCCCGTTACTGCCAGATCCTGTCTGAGGGGAACCCCGGAAAGGGCACTGAGAAGTGCATAGAGTTCTGTGGAACTGGCACTGTCTCCATCTACTCCGCCGTAGCTCTGCTCGAAGACTATTCCCGCTGAAAGGCTCAGGGGATAGTCACTGGCAAACCTGTCGCGGAAGAATCCGTTAATAACATAGACGCCTTTGGTGTGAATTCTGCCGGACATCTCGGATTCTCTCTCCACGTTCACAATACCCTCGTAACCGGGGCTGACCGTGGCGGTGATCCTGCTTGGAAGACCGAAGGAATGATCAACTCCTGAATAAACGGCCAGACCGTTGAGCTGACCCACGGCAGAGCCTTCCGTATCAACCATCACCTGATTCTCGATTATCCCTTCCCTGGCATACTCCTCACCCAGGTTGAGCCGATACTCCTTCTCCTTGATTGCTGTTTCCACATCCTCTGCGGTAACTGTTTCCCGACCCTTCTGGTCTGCCCAGTAGGAAGCCTGTCTCACATAGTCCGCCACCATGTTGAACTTCAATGATATCTTGTCACTCCGCCCGGTAAGCCTTACGGCCTGCTCGGCTATTGCCGCCATGGCACTGCTGTTCAGAGGCAGAACCGACTCCGAGTGGCAGATAAAGGCAATGACCCCTGCAAAATCCGTAATGTTCTCCCGGGTAAGCTCCATTCTGTCATCGAAATCAGCGCGTATCCTGAAAAGATATCCGAAATCCGGATCCTGTGATGCCAGAAGGGAGTAGAGCCACCCCGGTCCTATGAGAATGACCTTCACCTTTATCTCGATGGGTTCAGGCTGAAGTTCCACGGGCATGAAGGCCCTTGTGATGTCATTGGGTCTGGTTACCGCGGTTCTGTTCCTGATGGTTTGTATGAGGGTCTGCCAGAGACCCGGCTGTCTTACAACGTCCATGGCGTTGATGATCAGGTATCCTCCGTTTGCCCTGAGGATTGAACCTGCCCTGATCATTGTATGGTCGCTGTAGGGTTTGTTGTCGATTATCACATGGTCCACATTGCCGAAAAGCCTTACAGTGTCTGGAAACTGCTCTACGATTACCGGTCTGTTTCCGCTCTCGGAGTTATCCACTATCAGATTGACTTCGAAGATCACATATGGATCGGCATCTTCGCTGTCCGCAGAGAAAGCTTCTATGTTGTCAAGTATGGTATCGGACATTCTTTCAACGTGCTCGGCGGTTTCCTTTCCTCCAAGCCCTGAAAGCCTTTGAAGTATTCCTGTTACCGTGGGCTTGAGTACCCTCACATGGAACCTGTCTATTTCGTCCTGGGCACGGATTTCGATGGTCTGTGCCTTCCTGATGGCAGAAGTCAGCAATTTGAAAAGGCGCGTATGTGTTTTCCTGTACTCCGTGAGTTTTTCCTGGGGGAGTTTCCCCTCGGCGGCCAGCTGCTGAAGCTGTTCATAAGTGTGCGGTTTCCCGTCTATTACAGGGAGGACATCGGGCCTGCTCTGCCCCGGTCCCACCGGAATGCTTACAACGGCAAAGCCTGCCTTTATGGCGGCTTTTTCCACCTTTTCCATCTGCTGCTTCTTCTCCTCGTTGAAGCTCTCCAGAAGAGCTCCTTTTTCAGCAGCGGTGCTCTCGCTCTTAAGAACCACCGGGATATTCTTCTTCAGCAGCTCCACACAGTCCTGGACACCCTCTCTGAACTTCCTGCCGTCACCGGCGGGGAACACAAGGGCTCTGGGCTTTGAGGCGTCTTCGAAATTGTACACATAGCAGATGTCCTGGAGATCACAGCAGGTGGTGTCTATCTGGTCCAGTATCCTCTTCACCGTGGTCTCTCGCCCGCTGCCGGAAACCCCAGTAACGAACATGTTGTATCCGCCGCTGGGAATCTCAAGGCCAAGTTTCACCGCCCTTACCGCCCTGTGCTGACCCACTATTTTTTTGGTGGGCTTCAGTTCGCTGCTCTTGTCGAACTGAAAGATGTCATCGGGACAGGTCCATCTCAGTTGGCCGGGCTCGAGGGTTTTGAATTCCATGGTACCACCTTCCGGAATTGGAAACGCATTTCAACTTTCACAGTGCTGTTAAGAATAGCAGAATCCTGGTTTTTATCAAGACTCATTTTCTGAATGGAAGCAGGTTATACTTTAATGAACCTCTAACTGGAAAGGAGAATCATATGCAGGAATTCCTGAACTCACTTCCCGGAATTCTTTCGACCTACGGCCTCAAGGTGCTGACTGCCATTCTTATAGTGCTTATAGGAAGCTGGATCGCCAAGGCTATTCGAAGGGGCATCCGGAAGGGCATGAACAGGAAAAAACTTGATGCCACCATTACCAATTTCACATGTTCCGTTACCTACGCGCTGCTCATGGCATTCATCGTGGTGGCCGCCCTGGGTCAGCTGGGTGTACAGACATCATCCATAGTGGCAATACTGGGTGCTTCCGCGCTAGCCGTGGGCCTTGCCCTTCAGGGTTCACTCTCGAACCTGGCCGCAGGTGTACTTCTTATGGTAACCAGACCGTTCAAGGCAGGCGACTATGTGGAAACAGCCGGCAACGCTGGAGTTGTGGAAGCAATAAGTCTTCTGAACACGACCCTCAAATCCATAGACAACAAAAAGATAATTGTGCCGAACTCCGGAATAATCGGAAACCCGATCATCAACTACACAGCTGAACAGAAACGCCGTGTTGACCTTAAGGTGGGGGTATCCTACAAAAGCGACCTCAGGAAGGTTCGCCAGGTACTCATGGACGAGATACTGAAGAACGATAAGATCCTCAAGGATCCGGCACCCATGGTTGGAGTTGTGGAG
The DNA here is from genome assembly GCA_964571965.1 of uncultured bacterium. Classification (GTDB taxonomy): domain Bacteria; phylum Fermentibacterota; class Fermentibacteria; order Fermentibacterales; family JCC-6; genus Sabulitectum. Next base: position 6,686 of record CAZNFQ010000003.1, read on the forward strand.
ATGGCCTCCAGTTCCGTGAACCTGGTTGTACGCCCATGGGTGAAGACCGCCGACTACTGGGATGTGTATTTTGCCCTTACGGAGAATATCAAACTTCGTCTTGACGCTGAAGGAATCGGCATACCATTCCCCCAGACCGATGTGCATCTTTACAGGGAAGACTAGTTTTCAGCCATTCCCGTAACCACAGTGCGCTCCGCTGTATTCGTGCAGCGGAGGGTAACTGTGGCCCCCGGTCTTCTGAGAACCACAGAGGCTTTCCTGTACCATGGAGACGGGGCGAACACATCGGCAACACCGGTTTCATCTTCCACCATGAGAAACCCGGCACCCTCTTTCAGAGACCTGCCGCTTAGAACCCGTCCCCATATGATGCAGGCCCCTGCAGCAGGCATTTCCCGGATGGGAACCGTGCCGGAAGGCCTTTCCCTGAACACCAGGGGGTGGGCTTCCGTTGTGACCTCTAAAAGTTCAAGTTCCTTTTCAGCCCTTACCCGGGGAATGTAGGAAGGAAGCGGCGGCGGAGGCATCCCGAATGGGAAAAGCTCGCTCGCTCCTTCTGTTACACACCAGGCAGCCTGTGGACGGTTCATCCCCAGGGAATCGAAACATCCTGCCATGGCCATATTCACCGCCAGCTTCAGGCCGACTCCGGAAGACCTCACCTGAACAGGATGGGTACAGGGTCTTGCCCTTTTTACCTTGTCGAACTCGGTTTCCCCCATTCCGGCAAGGTATCCCATTCCAACCATGAGAGTGTTACCGGATGGCGATGTGCAAAACCATTCGGCTTCATTCACATCCGGAGGCAGTATGGAAAGACCGAGCCTTCTGGCCTCTTCGATGTACACCGGGTGCCTGTAGAAACCTCCTCCCGCAGCAAGAAAGGCCGCCATTGCATCTGCCGGCCTTTCAGCCTTGATGGCGGCATAGCTGGATGCCACAGCGGCATAGGTCATTGCGTGGGCCTTGCAGAAACCGTATCCTGCATAACCGGACAGGAGTGTCCACCCCCTTTCAGCGATATCAGCAGGATATCCGTTCCTCAGACATCTGGAGACAATCTCTTCACGGGATACATCCTTCTTCTTCAGCCTTCTTCTCATGAGATCGCCCTCGGCAGGCTCGAGACCCATCAGGACACAGGCGGCTTCTGTTACGTTTTCCTGGTAGAGCATCACACCCCTGTTCTCTCGAAGTATGTTGCGAAGGGGTTCCGGCAGGGTCCTTTCGCCCCCTGCCATGTACTTGTCGCGACCGCCTCCTGAAGCAGCACCCGGACGCACAAGGGCCAGAGCACGGGCCACGTCTTCCACAGAGCGGATGTCCATTCTTTTAAGAAGCCCTCTCATGGCCGGGCTCTCGATGTGCGGAACACCTATGGTAAACCCGCGGTTAATAAGCTTCAGAGTTCTTTCATCGAGGAATCCGCTGTGGTTGATAAGCTTTTCAGGTTCCTTTTCACCGGCAGCCAGCGAAAGTGAGGTCAGCCCCCTCTGACCGAGAAGATCCATTTTTATCAGACCTGCATACTCCACTCCGTGCATGTCCAGCTGGGTAACCGGGAGACCGCCTGAACACATTTCCACGGGAACCGTTGAAGCGATGAGCCCGTCTCCCACCACTACTCCGCAGGGATGCGGCATAAGGTGCGAGGGAAGTCCCTTCAGAAGAGCCGCCTTCTCAAGAACCTTTCCCGGCAGAGGCTGTTTCCACAGTGGGTTCCATGGACTCTTCGAAAGACCGGCCAGAACGTCTGTTTCGTCTCTGGAAACACCAAGTGCCGCGCAGGCGACCCTTACCGCCGATTTCGTTCTGTAAGTGACCGTGGCCGAAACCGCCGCGGTTCTCTCCCCCCACTCCTCCAGGAACCAGTTGTAAACCCTGTCTCTTCTGCTGCCGTCTATGTCCAGATCGATATCCGGGGGATCGTCCCTGAGGCGATTGAAGAAACGGGTGAAGGAAAGCCCGTAACGGATGGGACAGATCGCCGATATTCCCAGAAGCCTCGAAACCAGGCTTCCAGCCGCAGAACCCCGGGCAACCGCCAGGATCCGGTTCTCTCTGCAGTATGAAAGGATCCGGTGGAATACCAGGAAGTAACCGCAGAGCCCTGCCCCTGAGAGTGCCCTGAGTTCGTCGATAAGCCTTTTCTCGGCAGCCTGACTTCCCCCGTAGAGTTCCTTAAGCCTGGGAAAGAGCAGTCTCTTCAGTTCACCGTGATCATCGGGAAATATTACAGGGGGCCTGTAGGGGCTTACCGCCGGGAGGGTGCTGGAAAGTTCCAACAGCCTGAGATTGTTCCTTAGGGCAAAGGGTGCATTCCTCCACATATCCTTCCTGAATACAGGGATTTCATTTCTGCAGTGGTTAAGAGGTTCATTTCTCACATGGGATTCAGGAAGAAGTTCATCGAACCTCCGGAGCATCCGGTGAACCTGGGGAGATTCCTTTCTGCAGTACATTGAAGGAATGCAGGCCAGTGGAAGAACCCCTTCAGGACAATCAGGATCACTTTCGCCCGGATAGACCGGAACGAAGATCGAACCCCTGAAACCATGCCTTCTGGCCAGTGTCCCCCTGCGGGGATCTGCTGCTATGAAGAAAAGGTTTTCGGAGTCTGCCAGGGCGTCTTCGGGGGAAACCCTTTCGGGAAGGTGACGTGATGTGACAAGCCTGCATAACTGCCCCCAGCCGGATGCGAGTGCTCCGAAAACCCCCTCTTCAAGCTCAGCACCGGCAAGACCCTTTATGCCTTCAGATGAAGCAGCAAGTGCGAAACGGTGGGTTCCGTACACTCCACCGGTATCCGCAAGCAGTGCACCGCCGAAACCGCCTGAAGCAGCCCTTTCAGCTATGGTTTCCGGAAGATCGGTTCCCCAGCTGAAACTGTATGCGCTCTTCGTCCATAGAAGCAGAGGCTTTTCCATGGGTATATACTAAACATTTGTTTACAAAAAAGGAATAGACTATGCTACCTGTTTCCGCCGGAAGCTCCCTGGGCGATCATCACATCGGTCATGAATTCAACCGGCGCCCGGTTGTCCGTAAGAACCATTCCATTGTCCGGGTGGAAGGATTCGAAGGCAGGCTGAAAGAGCTGCGCCGTGTACTGCAGCCATGGGTTCCACTCCGAAAATGAATCGGGTGGCGGAGCCTGAAGCTGGTGATCAGATGCAATTATCATGTAGTTGTAGTCGTTGGCAACAGGTACCCTGTACACATAGGGGAAAACCTCTGCCACGGTGATGCCCACCGAATGAAGAAGCCTTGAACTCCCGCTTATGGCGTTCACGTTCATTGCAATGATCCCACCGGGGTTAAGATGATCCCTGAGGGCTTGAAAGTACTCCACCGTAGTGAGATGAAAGGGAATGTATATCTGATTGCTGTAGGTATCGGTAATGATTATGTCCCAATTCTCCTCTGCGCTCTCGATGAATATCCTGCCGTCAGCTTCGTGGGTGATGAACTCCTCCGGGCTGCTGCCGAAGTACTCATACCCCAGCTCGGTAGCCCTGGGATCGATCTCCACCGCTTCTATTTCCATACCGGGGAAATGGGGTTCAACGTAAACAGCCAGCCAGTGGGGTATGGTTCCTCCGCCTGCTCCGATCACAAGGACATCGGGTCCAGTCTGAAAACTGCCCATGTAGGGAAGCAGAAGATAGCTCTCGTAATAGGTGGAAGCCGGGTTCAGTGCGTCGTTCAGCCTTGCTATGGACTGCATGGCTCCACCCTCGTTGACTATGAGAAGAGTGGTTCCGTCGTTCCTCTGCTGAACCTGAAGGTACTGGTAGAGGCTCTCTTCCTCGTGGACCACGTTCGCCGTATTCCTTATTCCGCTTCCAGAAAAAAGCCAGCCGGAAAGGGGGAGCAGCAAAAGGGCAAATGCAGCTCTTTTCTTTCCTCTCAGGCCGAGGCTTCCCAGAACTATCAGCATTGCTGAACAGAGAAAGAGGGTTTCCCGGGTACCCAGCAGTGGAATGGTTAACAATGTTGGAGTCAGTGTACCGAAAATGCTTCCCAGTGTGGACATGGCATAGAGGGAACCTGCTGTCCTGCCGGTGTTGTCTGCCCTTGCAAGAAGCTTGACCACGAAGGGGCTGACCATGGCAAGAACGAAAACCGGGGGAACGAAAACAGCAACTATCCCCAGGAATGACAGAACGAGAACGTTCACAGGAGTACCACGGATACCTGCAGCAAGTGCCGAGAAAAGAAGCCTGCCTATGAAGGGGATCAGGGCGATGAACACTCCGGTGATCACCGGAAGCAGGTGCAGGATCTGCCATGATGGCTTTCTGTCCGCAAGTCTTCCCCCATACCAGTAGCCCAGGGCCATGGCCGCAAGGACCACCGAGATGAGAACCGACCATACGATCATTGAAGTACCGAACCATGGGGCTATGAATCGTGATGCACTCATCTCTGTTGCCATCACGGCAGCCCCTGTGATGAAAACGAAAAGATGCGGGGGAACCCCGGAGGACCTTTCCATAAATATTGCCCTTCTGACTTTGGGAAACACTGGGATCAGCGGGGAATATACCCTAAGGATTAACTGCCCGGGAACAGAGCAGCAGATCAGCCAGCACCATGGCCAAAGCGGATTCAACGATAACAGGGCAGCGGATAGCTATGCATGTGTCATGCCTGCCCGGGATCTTCAGTTCCTCACCCCTGCCCGTTGAAGTGCAGAAGGTCTTCTGAACGGATGCAACAGACGGGGTGGGCTTGATGCATACCCTGAAAACAATATCATTCCCGTTGGTTATTCCCCCGTTGATCCCTCCTGAATTGTTGGTTTCGGTTGTTCCGTGCTCATCTATGACAGTGTCATTGTAGGCGGTTCCGGTCATTGATGCGGCGCTGAATCCTGCGCCGAATTCGATGGCAGTTACACCGGGTATGGAGAATACCAGATGGGCGATCATGGATTCAGCCGAATCGAAGAACGGCTCCCCCAGCCCTGCAGGCATGGAAGTTGCCCTGCACTGAATTATCCCTCCAATACTGTCCCCATTTCCAATGGCCCTTTTCACCTCGCCTCTGATATCGGCACTTCCCCCGGCCTGGATCAGTTCAGCGGTTACCGATATGGGGCTGATGATCTTTCCGGCAATGGTTCCCGCTGCCACAAGGCCCACCGTCAACCGTCCGGAAAAGTGTCCGCCCCCTCTTGGGTCATTGAAGCCATTGTATTTCTGCTTTGCCGTAAGGTCAGCATGACCCGGTCTGGGAAGGTTCATCATGCTGCTGTAATCTTCGGAACGGGCATCTTCATTCTTGAAATTTATAAGAATGGGAGAGCCTGTGGTTCTTCCCCTGTGAACTCCGCTGAGGATCTCAGGGGTGTCACTTTCCCTTCTTGAAGTGGTTCCTTCAGAGCCGCTTCGCCTTCTTCCGAGATCCCGGGAAAGATCATCCGGTGAAAGTGAAATACCCGCGGGGCAGCCGTCTATGACCACTCCAACAGAACTACCGTGTGATTCACCATAAATTGACAGCCTGAAAAGTCGGCCAAAGCTATTCATCGGTTAAACCTCCCAGAGCTGCGAGATCATCAAAGAAACCGGGGTACGATTTCTCCACGGATCCCGGGTGCTGTATGCTTATGCCGTTCCGGGATCGCAGCCCGGCAATGGCAAGGGCCATGGAAATACGGTGATCTCCCCTGGATGAAGCCGTTCCACCCTGGATCTCTCCTCCTGCTATCTCTATGGAATTCTTACCTTTCCTCACCTCAACCCCGACTTTTGACAGTTCCTCCACGATACTGGAGGTCCTGTCGGTTTCCTTGAATGAGAGCCTGTCAGTTCCGGTCAATACTGAAGTGCCGGAACAGCATGCGGCCAGAACTGCAAGGGGAGGGGCCAGATCCGGGCACTGGGAAACGCAGAACCGGAATGACCTTAGATCATTAAGCCTCGCGGTTACGCCCTCTTCACCTGTGATCACATCTGCTCCGGCGAGTTCCAGTGCTGCAAGTATGCGGCTGTCACCCTGAGAGGAGGCAGGATTCAGCCCTTCAACGGTGACAGAGCCAGTAACGGCTCCTGCCACCAGAAGGAAGGCTGCACCGCTCCAGTCTCCTTCCACAGCGTAACGTTCCAGCGAATATTTCTGCCCTCCCGGAATATGAAATGTATTGTCCTTCCTCCATTCCACTGAAACTCCTGACTCTCGGAGCAATTCCATTGTCATTGCCACATAGGGAATGCTCACAAGGCCCCTTACGGTGACCACTGAATCACAGCATGCCCGGGGCAGAGCCAGCAGTAGACCGGTGAGGAACTGAGAGGTCAGAGGATTCTCCACCACTGCATTTCCGCCCTTCAGTACTCCCCTTATGGCTACGGGCGCTTTCCCTCCGGCCGTTCTGCACACTGCCCCGAGATCGGCCAGAGGTTTCTCCATGAACTGCATTGGTCTTTCGCACAGGGTTCCCTCTGCCTTCAGTGTAAAATCACGATCCTGCAGTGCCGCCAACGGAGTGAACATCCGCATGGCAAGCCCGGATTCCCTGCAATTCAGGATCCCCCCGGGCTCTGCCATTCCAGGTACAATTCTCAGCATGTTCCCGTCTTCACGGATACCCGCACCCAAACCCCGTGCTATTTCCAGGGAGGCCCTGGAGTCTTGATTCACAGGAAAGTCCAGTATCATCGTTTCGTCTTCGCCCAGAACGGCGGCTGCTACAGCTCTCTGGGCATAGCTCTTCGATGGGGGAGCTTTCACCTTTCCCTGAAGTGAGGAGGGCAATACCCGTAAGGAATCGGCCATGATACTCCCCCTTCAGGTGGAAGCTATGCTCAAGAGCAATATTCGTGTACGTTAGTTCACAGGAATATAATCTGCACGGTTCAGCCCCCGCTTCAGAAGCACCGGCTTTCCTGCTGACATTTCAACTCTGGCTTTCCCCGGGCCGGGAATATTGATATTATGGCATTGCATTTTCCACATTACTGCACTGTAAATGGATCGAGGTTGAGATGAACCGAATTTCCAATGGTCTTCTGGTGCTTCTCCTTTCAGCCATTGTCTTCTTCATGATTTTTCATGGCTACACTTTCATGGAACCTGTGAACGACTACATCATGAACGCAGGAACGGAAAGACTTCTTATCCTTGTTTGCGTTGCAGCCATCATTCTTGTTATTCCCCAGATCATTCAGGGAGCCACGAGAAGCGCCAGAGATGCAGTTGAAGCTGTTCATTCAGTTACGGACCATGGCGTCGAGGGATGGGCTTCAGTTAAAAAGATATACAGAACACAGGAAAAGCTTGGAAACAATATTCTGTATTTCATGGACCTGGACATTGAGGATGAATCAGGAAGGGAGTATCCCATTACGGTCCTTCACCCTGTAAGGAGGAAGGAACTTGGCTTCTTCATTCCCGGCTCAAGGGTGCCTGTTAAATCTGCCATTCGCGACAGATCCATGCTGATGTTCCCCCAACTGGATTACAGGAAAATGGGAAGCTTCCTTTTCCTGAACGAAAACAGCGAAATCTGGGAGAAGGCGCTGAAAACGAAGGAAGAAATATCTCTGATGCCTTCCGGGGAACAAAAGGATTCCTGACCTGTTAAGTATGAAAAACAGGAGGGATGAATGAAAAGACTGACTCTAGGCTTCATGCTTCTGCTGGGATGCGGAAGTTCTCCCAGCAGCCCCGACACAGGCCAGACCCCCGTTCTTACAAGCCCCGCCGACGGAGATACTCTCAGCGGACCTGATGTAACCTGCCAGTGGGATGCGGTGACAGGGGCAACAAGGTATTACCATGAGATAGACTCAGATCCCTCAATGCAGAGTCCCGAGCAAACCGTGAGCACCAGTCCTGCGGTAACGGTAACTCCAGGAGGGTCAGGTAACTGGTGGTGGCGGGTACGGGCATCCGTTTCAGGACAGTCGTCTTACACTCCCTGGTCGGAAGTCTGGGTTTTCACTCTCTGATCTTCGTCCATCAGTTTACCAAGCCTGCCTGCGTCAATAACACTTGCAAGCCAGCAGAAAGATAGAGGCGGGAGTACGAACAACTCAGCATTTCTCACACCGGAAAACGCGGAAGCAAACATTGCCTGCAGGTTAATGTCCTCACCATTCTCAGCCATTTCCTCAAGCCCGTTCCAGGTTCCTGCAGCCACTGTGACTATCAGCGCAATAGCGCAGCACAATGCAAATACCGCGAACAGTATTCCGCGCTTCCTGTGCTTAAGTACGAACTGCCCTGATCCGGGGAAGACCAGGGCAGACCAGAGTATTCCCCGAAGGGAGTTCTTCACTGAAGAATACAGAAGGCAGTGGTTCCATCCCAGCTGGAGCCAAGGCTTTCATAGTCCCCTGTCATTGCGTCGGTTTTCCACAGGGAACCCTGCCAGATGCAGTAGACATAGTTGTTGTCGGCTGCCATCTCCGTTGCTCCCTCGTATCCTCCTCCAAGGCTCTCGTAGTCTCCACTCCTGGGATCTACACGGTAAAGGGTGTCTCCCTGAATAACGAAGAAGTACCTGGAAGATCCCGCGACAGCGGTTGTCCCGGCATAACTGGAAGGAAGCTCCGTGTAGTCACCGGTAACTGGATCCGTTCTGTAGAGGGTGTTGTTCTGAATAACCATGAGTGCGCCTCCGGCCCAGGCCAGATGCGTGGTTCCGGCATAATCCCCCGGAACTGTTTCCCAGCTCCCGTTGCGGGGATCCACGGCATAGAGAACATCGTTCTGTACCGCATAAAGCATTCCGTCCCCTGCGGTGAGGGCAACGGTTCCGCTCCATGTATCAGAGAGCTCTGTCCATGAACCATCGGTGGCCACACTGTAGAGTACGTCATCCTGTATGGCATAAAGACTACCGTTCAAGGAAGTGAGCAGCCCGGTACCGCTCCAGGTTTCCGATATGGCTTCCCACTCTCCGGTTCCGGTGTCCGCAAGGTACAGTACATCCCCCTGAACCGCATAGATGTCACCTGCAAACGCAGCGGATGCCGAGAGGATCAGTACTGCTGAGATCAAAGTTCTTATCATCGTGTTCCCTTCTTTTCCTGTGTGGTTTATCAGCTTCTTCAAAGCCTTTCTGCAAATATCCCCGGCCTGTTAAGTACCTGGAGACCACTATCGGCTATAAGTATAGCCCTGATAAACCACAGGGTAAATAAGGCATTTGATGGTGCTTCACCCGGAGGTATATTGGTTCAGCAACTTCGACGGGAGGAAAAATGAAAAAGGTATTTATTCTTGTTATCACTGCTGCGCTTTTCGTGGCCTGCTCGGATTCACCGAGTTCACCCGGGGGAACCCTTCCCATTGTGCAGAACTGCAGAATAGTAGACGATCAGTGCAAGGGAGACACGGTGGTCATTGCATGGGATGCTGTTGATGTGGAAGTCGATGGTTACAGGGTCTATTACGCATCAACGGACCCCGGTGACTGGCAGAACATTGCACAGGTTGCGGAGACCACCGTTTCGCACATTGCCACAAGCACCGGCTACTACTGCGTTGAAGCAATGGAGGGGCTCGATCTCTCAGAAGATGTTTCCAACAAAGCCAATGACCGCGCAGACCAGCATCTTCTGACAGATACCCTTACAGTAGGAGGGATCGACGGTCTGATGTTCGCGGAAACACACACCGCCTTCGGGTCATCGGCAGACGGCTCCTTTGCCCAGGACCTTTACATCGGCAAGGAAGGTGACACGGTTCTGTTCTACAGAGGCAACTACGATCCCGAGACGCATCCCGGCGGCACCCAGTCCTACATCGCTACCAGCAGTAATTATCTTGCACCGGGTCCCGGTGACTCCGCATGGAAGAGTTCTGCTGCACCTCAGGATGGAAGCAGCTTCTTCGTAGAACTTGAAAGCGGTTACTACGCTCATTTCTATGTGGACACCGTGTTCAACGACTCTGTGGTTCTGGTTTCCAACCAGTACCAGTCGATCAGAGGGCTCAGGCTCTTCAATCCCTTTATCTATTAGAACCCGTTCACCAGCCCCCCTTCGCAGGGGGGCTTTTTATTTGGAGATGTCATGGCAAGAGATAGAAAAGCCGAAGAGATCAACAGGAAACACTGGGACGAAGTGGCCCCGGTTCACGGGAAATCCTACGAACTGGATTCTCTCCTTGGCGGAGGTCATCACCTGGATCCGGTTCAGGTCAAAGAGCTGGGTGATCTCACCGGGAAGAAACTGCTTCACCTGCAGTGCCACATAGGAACGGACACCCTTTCTCTGGCAAGACTCGGGGCCGAGGTAACCGGAATGGACATTTCAGGGGAATCGCTGAAGGTGGCGGAAGAACTGGCGGCAAAAACCGGACTCCCTGCCAGATTCATACAGACACCCCTCTTCGATCTGCCGGAAGTACTCAATGAAAAATTCGATATGGTCTACACTTCCATCGGTGTTCTCTGCTGGGTATCGGACATTAACCTCTGGGCGGGAACGGTGGCCCGTTATCTCAAACCCGGAGGCGTTTTCTACCTGATGGAGTCCCACCCCTTCATGCATGTATTCGATGACGAGATCAAAGGACTTCACGTGAAGTATCCGTATTTCACCGGCGGCAAACCCACGGACTGGCCGGGAGACTGGCCGGATTACTCCGATGAGGATTACGTTGTGAAAAACCCCACCAGAGAGTTTCAATGGACAATATCAGAAGTGCTCTGCGCCCTGCTGGATGCAGGTCTTCATATCAGTTTTCTCCACGAACACGATTTTCTGCACTGGAAGGGCCTTGAAAGCATGGAAAGGTGTTCAGACGGCTACTGGAGACTGCCTGAACCATTGAACAGAATACCTGTTCTATTCAGTTTAAAGGCAATACTTGCATAAAATAAGCCTTCTTTCAATATTCAGCCCATTGAAATTCAAAGAGGGAGGGTCAGGTGAAATTGAAGAAGTTGATGGATCTGAAGGAAAGGGGTCTGCTTGACCCTGTGATCGAAGAGGCACTTGAAACGGTTCATACAGGATCATCAGGCAAAGAGCTCTCACAGCTCCATGCGCTCTGTTCAGATGTGATGTTCCAGAAGGCACAGTATAACGAAGCTGTGATGTACGGCGAAATGTCCGTGGAAGCTGATCCTGAGAATGCCGAAGGATACTCCTGCCTTGGCTGGGCGGAGTACTGGCTGGGGATTAACCAGAAAGCCCTTGCGGATCTGCAGAGAGCGGTGGAACTTTCTCCTGAAACCTCGGAATATCACTACAGAACCGGCAGCATATTGAACAATGTTTTCGGAAAGCTCCCTGAAGCCGAAGCTGAGTTCACAGCAGCTCTTGAAGCTGATCCATCCCATGCTCTTGCCTGGCAGCAGAGGGGTATCTGCAGATGGAATCAGGGGAACAGAGAAGGGGCGGAACAGGATTACAGAAGAGGCGCTGAGCTTGGGGACTCTTACTGCGGCTATATTCTTCAATACAACGGATTTGCCCTTGAAACTCCAATGGAAAAGATAGCCTTTGCCAGAGACAGCTGGGCTCAGAACGACTCTCAGACAGCAGTTGATCTTATAGAACAGACTCTGGAATCAGCCCCGGAGGCAAACAGGGTGGAGATCAGGCTTGAACTGGCAGACAAACTGAGTTCCATGAAGCTCAATGACAAAGCCGAATTTCATTACAATCTGGCCATAGAGGAAGCACCGGAGAATCCCGAATGCTACGGCAGACGAGGCTGGCTCTACTACTGCGTAAGCAGGGATGATGAAGCGGAGAGAGACTTCCTGAAAGCAATGGAACTGGACCCTGAAAACAGCAGGTACCCTTCGAATCTGGGCAACCTCTATGCTGTGAGTGCAAGACCGCAGGAAGGTCTTGCGGTTCTCGACCCTGCAATAGAGAAGGATCCTTTCTTCTCAGAGCTTTACTATGCAAGGGCCCTGTGCCGAATGAAGCTGGGAATGGATGAGGAAGCAAAGTCAGATTTCAACGAAGCCGATTTCATGGGGCACAGAAATGCCCAGAATGACAGAAGGCAAGCCTACGGCGATGAATTCCCCATGGATTTCTTCTCTGCTGGAATAGAGGCAGGGGAGCAGAACGATCTTCAGCTTGCCGCTGAAAACTTCGCCAGAGCTGCTGAGATGTTTGAAACCGAAACGAAGTATCAAGGGGACAAGGCCTTTCGTTACGCCTCGAAGAGCCTTCATAACCTGGGGTACTACCAGTATCTGTCAGGTGGAATGAACGATGCTGCAATAAAGAACATGAAGAAAGCTCTGGAGATGGTCCCCCACTACAAGGATGCCTGGATATCCCTTGGGAACGTCTACAACAGCACAGGAGAGCAGGATCAGGCTCTGAACTGCTACAACAGAGCCATAGAGCTTCAACCCAATGACGGAAGAGGTTATTACAGCAGAGGAAGAATCAATCTTGACCTGCAGGAATACGATGCAGGAGTGGATGATTTTTCCAGGGCAGTGGACTTCTACAGAAGGAGAGACTGGCAGGGGGATGCCTACTACAACAGAGGCAGGTGTCACGAAGGTGCAGGGAGAATCCACGAGGCCATTGCAGACTATAATCAGGCTTTCGGCCTTGGCATCCAGCAGGGACTCCATGAGTCATTCAGACTTAAGGACCAGTACGGCATAGAATAGTCGATCCCGGGAATGGTCCCGTCTGGCAAATCCGTTTCAAGGCAGCGGGACGGGACCTGAAAAGATCATGGCCGCAAATCCAACTGCCTGCTTATCGCTTACCCTTCCTCCATATTCCCCAGACTATTCTCCACTTCATAAGGGGAAGCTGAAGGGGAAGGTCCTTTATATGCATGGCAAGGAACTCGGGGTCAGGTTTCTGAAAAGAGCTTTCCGCCTCTCCTCCATGAAGCTTCCGGTATCCACCTTTCTCGAAATACCGGTCCAGGTATCCACCGTGAACCGTTGAGAGCCCCTGTTCTGAAAGACCGGCTCTCACCTTTTTGGCAATCCCCAGACAAGGTTTCTCTTCAATACTCTGATAATCGTATTCAGCGACCACGGCGAAGAGATCCGTTCTGATCTTCTTCAGCCACCTCACAGGATCCTCAAGCGAGGAAAAAAAGAATGAAGAAACATACATATCCGCCTCGGGAGGATTCCCCCGGGCATCACCTTCCGTAAAATGTTCATCATCCGGAAGAATGCCCGGGTCTATGTCCATTCCCGCGTATGACGCGTCTGTGAGGGTCAGTATCTCTTTTCCCAGAAGACCGCTTCCGCAGCCCGGTTCGAATATCCTTTCAACTGAACCAATGGGCAGAAGGGAAAGCACATGCCTTCGCAGACAGGCGAGCTCCTTATACTGTCTCCGGTATATCTCCCTGAGCAGATCGCCTCTAAATCGAGTCTCTGCAGGAGGCTCCGTTCTTCTTCTCAAGGGGGCATCCTCCTCCGCAGAGTGTGAAGTGAACACATTCCCTGCAGGTTTCATCCACCCATTTCCTTTCCCTGGCGGACACGAAAAGCTCGCTTTGCCAGATGGACTCCCATGGATCCTTCAGGATATTCCCGGCGGATTCGTACCAGCTCTGACAGGGAAGCACCTCGCCGTCCGGTTCAACGCAGAGATTGTATTCCCCTGCTGTGCAACGCTTCTCGCCCAGGTCCAGTTCCAGAGGATTGAAAGCGCAGTAACGTGTTGGAGAATACCAGATGAACCTCATACCGAGCCTTTCCAGTTCCTCATTCATGGAAAGGATCACCGTTTCAAGCTGATCAAGCGGAATGGAAATGTCTTCCTCAAGGGCCTTGCCGCTGTGAATTATGGCGTTGGCAGCCACGGCTCCAAGGCCAAGGCCGTGGGCAAACTTCACGGTTTCAGTCATGCCCCCGGCATTTTTCTTAGTGATGGTGGTGTTGGTTATGGTGTGCAGCCCTGCCTTAACGCAGTTCCTTATTCCCTGAACTGTTTTATGGAAGCTGTCTGCTCCGGTCATTGCATTGTGAACAGTGCTGTCCGCTGACTCCAGTGTGATCTGAACATGGTCAAGGCCCGCATCCACAAGTGTTTTAAGGTATTCTGCGTCTGCCAGCTTCACCCCGTTGGTGAGAAGTCCGGTGACCATTCCCAGACTCTCGGCATGGGAGATAAGCTGAACGAGGTCATCCCGGAGAGTAGCCTCTCCGCCTGTGAATATCACATGTGGGATCCCCAGATCCCATACTTTTTTCAGAACTTCCTTCCACTGTTCAGTGGGAAGCTCTGCCTTCTCCCTTGTCTGGTTGTAACAGTGGGAGCAGTTAACATTACATCTGTATGTAAGGGCCAGATCCATTCTGTATGGAACGGAAACCTCTGTCTGGAAGGGCTCTGCCACATCCATGTTCACATAGGATACGGGTTCCCCGGCTCCTTTGCCAAGGATATCCTTCAGGGTTTCACTGAATTCCCGAAGATCGCCGGCGGCCTGTTTTTTCTTCACATTGTAGCGTTTTTTCAAAGCCCGGATCATTTCCTTTTCGGAGTATTCAGAAAGGATCATCAAGCACATATCCACTGCCACAGGGTTCAGGTGTATCACCCGTGAAGCGTCCACCGTTAGCATTCCTGCTCCCGATTCCCCGGTTCGGAGATGTATCCGATGGTCCCCGGTCCTGAAATGTCTGATCCCCGGTTCGCTTATTCTCTTTCCTGCTTCTTTCAGATTCCTGAACATGCTATCTGCCTCCCCCTGCACAGGCGCAGGCACAACCTGCGCAGGCACATGCACAGGCACAGCCGCTGCCCGAGCTGCTTCTGCCTGTGGAAACGGGAACGGGATTCGTGGTTGCCGTTACCGACCGGGAAAGCGAAGTTATGTTCGCCACGGTTCTTCCGGCAGCGCTCTCCAGTGCCCCCGCAAGCTGGGAACAGGCATTGCTCAATGACATTCCCCCTGCTGCCGAACCGGCTCTTCCTGAAATGTAACCGAACATGTATGCAGGAAGAATTGCTGTTCTGTTTTCCGGAATTTTCCTTACCCGCTGTTCATACTTACCGTCGGCAAGCATCCACTGGAAGCTGTTTCCCAGGATCTCCCCGGCTTTTTCAGAGGATCCGTCCTCCATGACCATCCGCCATGCACTTTGAATAATGCTTCTGTAGTATTCCCTGGTTTCCTTCAGGGAGTAACCATCCATCTTTTTCTGAAGTTCCTTTATCATGTCCAGGAACACTTTCCTTACGGGTTCAGCGGGAATGGGTTTATGGAGACCGCCTGTGGGGATCAGGGCAAGGATCCGCTTCTCGTATGAGCGAAGCCCTTCATCTGAACCGGTTCGTTCCAGCTTGTGGCCGTCCAGCTGAACCTTACCCTTCTTCAGAAGACCGAAAATTATGAGCATGAATACCCTGTCCAGCTTTTCCTCCAGGAGAAGGGCGGCCATGGGAGCTGTAAGTCCCCGCTTGATGCCCGTTCCCTCAAGACCCAGTCTTGGAGGCAGGTACTGTTCCCTGCGTTTCTTCGCGCTGACCACCGATTTGACGATGACAAAAATAATGAAGGCAAAGAAAAGGAATATGAAACCGAAAACCGCAATCAACACCAGAGCTTCAGGGGAGATCAGAGGAGCTTTGGGTCTCTCGGTCAGGGGGCCGTCCACCAGGTCTTCAGGGAATGATACACCCACCATGTAGGGAGAATCCACCCGCCTGATTTCCTGCCATACGTAAACCACCCTGCCGTCCTTGTCCACCCTGGACTCGGTGAATGGACGGTCATGGTACCTGACAAGATCAGGTTCTGCCCCCTCAGGGAAAACAACGGTCAGGGTGAATTCACTGGATCCGGAAAGAATACCCCCATCGAACCAGGTGGGTGAGAACTCCATTGACGCGTAGTCATCGCTTTCAGTGTCCAGGAAAACCATGTTCCCGTTAACGCCTGAAAATCTGAATCGGCCCTGCTCTCCTCCGTAAATGGAAAATTCATCCAGGTGTACCTCCACGCCGTTGTCTATGTAGGTGGAGTAATAAATCCTGTCAAGGGTATGATTGTCGATGCCGGCTTCAACATCGGAAAGGCTGAAGTCATCCGACGGAAACCCTATGTCAACGATGTCCACAGGGCTGAATCCCGGTGTGCATTCAAAAAGGATTTCATAACTTATATCCAGTGACCGGTCCCTGTTCACTTCCACAGCACAGTTGAACTCGGGGATAGAGAAACCGTAGTTCTGGCTGAAGGCTGCTGATGCCAACAGTAAAAGAGATGAGGTCAACTTCACCATTTCGGCGCCTCCTCCAGCTGATACTCACTATGACAATAGGGACATGAAACAAAAACGGTTCCTGCTCTTACAGAGGCATTATCAGAAGAAAGCGTACCTCCGCACTGCCTGCATTTCATGTTCTCAAGGGTTACGTCACCGGTGAGTTCCAGTTCCTGTTTCACTATTACGTCACGGGTTCTGGGCTTTCTGAGCCCGGTCCACAGAAGAAAAACCCCTGTAAGGAGTATCACTGCTCCGGAAACCGGTCTGCCTCCAATGAGAAAAACCAGCCCGAAAAAGATTGTAACTGCTCCGGAAACGGCAAGAACAATTTTAAGCGCTTTCATAATTCCCTCCCATTTGCTTTGGTAAATAACACTGGAAGGGAATCAGAACAAGGATAACTGCTGGAATGAATCAGATGGCTTCGGCCAGGCCTTCGGTTTCGATTTCCATTCTGTAGAAGGGAACGGAGGTTCCATCCTGAAGTACCGTGGAACCCTCTCCGCTTACTGTGAAACCCACACTTCTGTAGGACCTTACTGCCCTTTCGTTGGCCTGCCTTACTGTAAGTCTGATTCTTGAAAGACCCAGGATTTCAACGGCTCTGTCAATGGCCATCACTATTACCCTGCGTCCTATCCCTCTGCCCAAAACATCAGGACGACCGATTATTATTCCCAGAATGCCTGTATCATCTCCCGGTCTTCGTCTGTCCACCCAGACTCCTCCAATGGCCTCATCATCGAGGATAATCGCATACCAGACATAGTCGGTACCCCACCGCTGAAGGTCCTCGGTCTTTTCAAAGTTAAGGGGTGTAACCTTCTGCATGTACTTGTAGGAGCCCACGGCATTACTCCAGGCCTCAAGCTGCGAGAGGTCGTCCTCCTCGAATCGTCTAAGAGACAGTTTCATCCAAAGTCTTTCTTGTTTACTTACCGATAAGTAATATTCCGCGTTAACCGGTATCATATTCAAATCCGGGGCAATTGGTCAACACGATTTCCATCTTGTAGATTAACAGAATGGAAAGATCATCTGAAAGGTCCCACTGGGACAGGTTCTGGGAGAGGGAGCGGGATCTCTCGGAAATCTATGACAACGATGACCGTATAAGGATCGAGATTAAAAAGAGACTTGATCTTAATGGCCTGTATACCCTCGAGGTGGGAGCGGCCACTGCCCGTGACAGCGTTTCCCTTGCCGCAGAAGGAGCCCTTCCCTTCGCACTGGATTACTCCCACGCAGCACTTAAACTTGCAGGAGAGGCAGCCTCCGGGGAAAACCGTACTCTTCTGCTGGTTTGCGGCGATGCAAACGCCCTTCCCTTCAGAGATGAATCATTCGACCTGGTTTTTCATCAGGGAGTAATGGAGCACTTCAGGAACACCATTCCCATGACAGAGGAGTGCACCAGGGTACTTAAACCCGGCGGGAACCTCCTGGTGGACGTTCCCCAGACTTTCCATGTGTACACCGTGATCAAGAAGATCCTTATCGCTTTTAACGCCTGGTTCGCCGGCTGGGAAACCCAGTACACCGCTGCCGGGCTGAAGAAATACCTGCAAACCGCAGGTCTTGAGCCCTGGTCGGTCTACGGCAGGTATTTCTCCCCAAGTCTTTTTTACAGGATCCTCCGTGAGATACTCATGAAAGTGGGGATCAGGCTTCCCTTGCGGCCTGTTCTGATCCCCTGTATACACGAGCTGCGAAGCAGAATAAGAAAAAGGGTGGAAAGAAGTCCCCTTGGACCGCTTACAGGTGTAGTCATAGGAGTATTTGCCAGAAAGGCAGACCGCCGGTGAAAATACTTGCCCTGAACTGGAGAGATCCCAGGAACCCTGAAGCAGGGGGAGCGGAAATCCACCTGCACGAGATACTGAAAAGGGCTGTGAGAAAAGGCCACAGGGTGATACAGGTCTCCCATTCGGTTCAGTGGCTTCCGGAAAGGGAAGAAATAGACGGAGTAGAGATACACCGGCATGGCAGGTGGTACTCTTACAATTACACCCTCAGGAAATACTGTGAGAAACTTGATCTGGATTCATTCGACCTGATAGTGGAGGACATCTGCAAGGTTCCGGTTTTTTCACCCAGGTGGAGTCCCACGCCGGTTCTTGCAATTGTACCTCATCTGTTCGGAACCACGGCCTTCAGGGAAGTATCGGCCCCAAAGGCTCTTTACGTGAATCTCCTCGAGGCTTTTATCCCGGGGATTTACCGCAACTGCAACTTCGTGGCAATAAGCGACAGCACCAAGGAAGATCTTGTCCGCAGAGGCATAACGCCTGATCGCGTCAGGGTTATCCCCTGCGGAATCGACACTGAATTCTATAAACAGGACCCGCTGGTACCGGTTGAAGATAACCGGCTGCTCTTTGTGGGGCGGCTGAAGAGGTATAAAGGGGTACAGCATCTCCTGGAAGCAATGAAAATACTGCACTCCCGGAACCTTCCCGTTAAGCTCACCGTAACCGGAGACGGCGACTACGCCAGACACCTGAGGCTGCTGGTGGGCAAGCTCAATCTTCAGGACAGCGTGGAATTCCCGGGGTTCATTCCCCAGGAGGAAAAGCTCCGCCAGATTCAAGGGGCTTACGTTGCGGTTTTCCCATCTGCGAAAGAGGGCTGGGGTCTTACCGTTATCGAGGCCAACTGCTGCGGCACTCCTGTTGTGGCAAGTGATTCAGACGGTCTTAGGGACTCAGTGAAGAACGGGGAAACAGGATTACTCGTGGAGCATGAAAATCCAGTGGCACTTGCAGATGCTCTGGAGAGCATTCTGAAATCGCCTGAAAAAAGGCAGTACCTTTCGGACAATGCTCTTCGGTGGGCCCGGAGTTTTAACTGGGACAAGACAGGTGAAAAAATGCTGGAGGTAATGGAACAGACCGCAGGAGGTGGTAATGCTTAAGGAAATAAGGAACCGCAGAAGCATAAGGAGATACCTGAACGAGCCCGTGTCCGGTGAACAGCTGGAGACCCTTCTTCGGTCCGGGATGCAGGCGCCTTCTGCCAGAAATCTTCAGCCATGGGTATTCATCGTTACCAGAAACAGAGAACTTATGGGAAGGGTACCGGAGGTACACCCGTACGCGGGTATGGTCCCCTCTGCGGGAGCACTGATCCTGGTATCGGGAAACACCGAGATCCAACCGGAGATCGGGTACATTCTGGAGGATTGTTCCGCTTCGGTTCAGAACATTCTATTGGAAGCAGTACATCAGCAGCTGGGAGCCGTGTGGCTGGGAGTATACCCCAGGGAGGAACGGGTGAACGGTATATCGAAGCTGTTCCATCTTCCGAAACACATCATTCCCGTGGCTCTTGTTTCGGTGGGAGTGCCCGGGGAGGAAAAAGACTTCGAAGACAGGTTCGACCCTGCCAAGGTCCACACAGACAGGTGGAGCAACTGAGCCCTTTGCTGCATTGCGGCACTGTTGTATCTTATTTTCCCAACAGGAAGGGTGCAAAGTGAATAACGAAACTGATCAGAGGGAGTTGATGGAAAGGATGATGTCCACCGGAACCATCCTCATCAATATAGGTGACGTGGACATTCTTCTGGAGCAGATACTCACAGAAGCAAGGTATTTCACGAATGCCGATGCCGGTTCGATCTATACCGTAGAGGGTTCAGACCTGGCTTTCAGGCATTCCCAGAACGATACGATATTGTCCAGGGGCGGAAGGGTTCCCTATACCCGTTTCACCATACCAAAAAACAGGGAAAGTATTTCAGGCTACGTTGCCTGCACGGGAGAGATACTCAATCTGCCCGATGTGAGACGCATTCCTGAAA
Organism: uncultured bacterium; assembly: GCA_964571965.1. Lineage (GTDB taxonomy): Bacteria > Fermentibacterota > Fermentibacteria > Fermentibacterales > JCC-6 > Sabulitectum. The sequence goes on from CAZNFQ010000003.1 coordinate 26,674, forward strand.
ACGAGCCCTATTCCTTCGATGACAGTTACGACAAACTATCCGGCTACACCACCACGTCTTGTCTCACCCTTCCTCTGGTGAACTCCAGACACCGGGTGGTGGGTGTTCTGCAGCTTATAAATGCAAAAAACAGAAGCGGAAAGTTCGTGCCTTTCCTGCTTGAAACGGAACCCCTTGCCAGATACTTCGCCTCCATGGCCACACTTGCCCTTGAAAGGGCTATGCTCACAAGAACACTGCTTATGAGAATGATAAACATGACTGAACTCCGCGACCCCAAGGAAACCGGTCCCCACGTGAACAGAGTGGGCAGCTATGCCGTTGCAATATACGATTCCTGGGCTGACAAACATGGATTCGGCAGCAGAGAAAAAATGTTGACCAGGGACGTTCTTCGAATGGCTGCAATGCTTCATGACGTTGGTAAAACAGGAATATCCGACGCTATTCTGAAAAAACCTGAACCCCTGGATGACCAGGAGCGATCTGCAATGGAAGCACACTGTTCAATTGGAGCAGACATACTCCGCAACTGTGAATCGGAATTCGACGAGATGGCAATGGAAATTGCCCAGTGCCACCACGAGAACTGGGACGGATCCGGATATCCCAGGGGGCTCTCAAAGAACGAGATTCCCTTCATGGCCAGAATTACGTCAGTTGCAGACGTATTCGATGCTCTGAGTTCCAAAAGGGTTTACAAGGAGCCCTGGCCCGATGAAAAGGTAACCATGGAAATGGAATCCATGTTCGGAACCAAGTTCGATCCCGGCCTGAAAGAGCATTTCGCCTCCCAACTTCCAGTACTCAGGGAAATAAGGGAGAGCTACCCGGAAGAATAAAGGAGAGTATCATGCGCAGGCTGTTCGTTACAGCTGTTGTCCTGGCGGCATTCACCGCGTCAGCCCAGTGGACTGCCGATTCCACTGAAAACCTTCAGATCTGCGATCTGGCAGGCGAACAAGTCCTTCCCAAAATAGTCCCCACTTCCGATTGCGGCTGTTTCATCTCCTGGTTCGATCAGAGATCCGGCGACTATTGCGTTTACCTCCAGCGGCTTGATTATCAGGGTATCCCCCAGTTCCCCGACAACGGTATCCTTGTAAGTGACCATCCTCAGATGACCTGGCTTGTGGACTACTCCATGGCGGTGGATAACGAAGATAATGCGGTAATAGCGTTTTCCGATATCCGTTCCGCAGAGGAGGATCTTGACGTCTCAGTTTACAAGATCAGCAGTACAGGGAATTTCCTCTGGGGTCCCGACGGCATAAGCCTGTCCGACACCTCTGAAGCCGGATTCGAACCCAATCCGGTCATAGCAGTAACAGGCGAAAACAACTGTATCTTCGCCTGGGGGAAACAGACATCTGAATATTTCCTGGTAATGCAGAAACTTTCTCCGGACGGCACCAGATTGTGGGGCGACTGGGGAATAAACATCACCGACCCGGAAGCCGATTTGTCCATCCCCGTTCTTGTTCCATCGGGAGAGGACAGCGTTATAGCAATGTGGAGAAGATCCACCGGCTCCTACCCCATGACGGTTACCCATCTCTATACGGACATGTTCGACGTAAACGGCAACGGGATATGGGGAGACAGCCCGGTGCTTATATATGACAGCGGAGCCATTACCCCATGGAATAACCCCGGAATGATCTCTGACGGTCTGGGTGGAGCGGTCTGCTCCTGGTACGATGCTCCATCCCTTTCCGAATTCAATGTCTGGGTGCAGCATCTGGACATTCAGGGAAACATGCTCTACCCCATGAACGGGGCCCAGGCCTCCACCAATTCATCCGACAGACTGCACATGAGCCCCTCGGCGGGGATCAATCCCGCAACTGGAGAAACATGGGTATTCTGGGTGGAAACCAATGGCAATCAGGATCAGTGGGGTCTTTACGGACAGATGTTCGACTCATCCGGTGACAGACAGTGGACCGACAGCGGGCTTGAGCTTATCCCTCTGGGAAACGAACAGATAGGGTTCGTGCAGACCTCTGTGGACGAATATGGCATTTTCGTCAGTTACTTCATCAATTCTTCTGCCACCTCGTTCAGGGTGTTCAGGCTCAACTTCGACGGCACCGTTATATGGGGACCCGTTGAGATCTCCGCGGGAAGCCTGGGCGGCAAGGACGATCCTGTGAGCTGTACCGGTTACGGGGGCAGTCGGATCTTCTCGTGGACCGACAACAGGATCGACGCTGGTATTTACGCCCAGAATCTGAAACAGGACGGTTCTATGGGCCCGTTCATGGGAATCGACGGGGAATCCTCTGCAAACGGGTTCTCTCTTTCGGTCTCCCCAAACCCTTCTTCAGGAAATGCTTCAATATCAATAACTTCTGATGCAACCTCCCCCTATGCGGTCCTTGCGCTTTACGATATCTCAGGAAGGCTTGTGGATACACTTTACTCAGGTGAGTTGATCAGCGGAGAGAACACATTTTCATGGCAGTCTGAAGGTTCTGCTTCAGGCATTTACCTTGTGCGCCTGCAAACAGAAGGAGGGGAAACCCAATGCCGACTGGTAATGCTCCACTGACACGCTCTGGAATCCTGACCCTTTGTCTGTACCTGGTCACCGGATGCGGAACCGACGATACCACAGGTCCTTCCGGAGAGAACACCGAATACCGGCAGGAAATGCGCAGCTTTGTCATGGATCTGTCTTCATGGGCTAAGGCCGAACAGGCAGGGTTCATAATAATTCCCCAGAACGGTCAGGAACTGGTTACCGACAACGGAGACCCGGAAGGAACGACCCAGACAGCCTATCTGGCTTCCATGGATGCCACCGGCAGAGAGGACATGTTCTATGGATACACTTCCGACAATGTTCCCACACCAGCTTCTGAATCAGAATACTTGAGAGATCTTTGTCTGATATGCGAAAGTAACGGTGTCCAGGTGCTTGCAACTGATTACTGCTGGACACGGGAATACGTGGATGACTCCTACCAGACAAACGGGCAATACGGTTTCATCTCCTTCGCGGCTGATCAGAGAGATCTGAATACAATACCCGATTACCCTTCTGATCCATGGAACGTTAACACCGATCCCGTTACGGATATAGACCAGGCTGCCAACTTCCTGTACCTGATCAACGGCGACAACTACGCAACGAAGCAGGAATTCATCGACGCCGTTTCAGAAACCTCCTACGATGTGGTCATAATGGACCTGTTTTTTAATGAAGAGCAATTCACCCAGGCTGATGTTCAGCAGCTCCGGGAGAAAAGCGGAGGAGGTGAAAGGCTTCTGATCTGCTACATGAGCATAGGTGAAGCCGAGGACTACAGGTATTACTGGGATCCTGCCTGGAACACTCAGAAACCATCCTGGCTGGGAGAGGAAAATCCCAGCTGGCCTGGAAACTACAAAGTTGAATACTGGAATCCGGAATGGCAGGCCATAATCTTCGGCAACGATGACTCTTACCTGCAGAAAATAATCGACGCAGGATTCGATGGTGTCTATCTGGACATCATCGATGCCTTCGAGTATTTCGAGAATATTTGATACAATAAGGTTGACACAGCCGGTTCGTTCTGTAAGTTGATGGAATGATTAAAGATCTTGTAGAACTCAGGCACACATTGCACCGTGAGCCGGAACTCTCCGGCAAAGAACACCGTACCGCGGAAATTCTCAAAGGCTATCTTCGGCTGAAGAAACCTGACAGACTGCTGTGCGGTGTGGGCGGGAATGGAATACTGGCAGTTTTCGAGGGTTCTGAACCCGGAAAAGAAATTCTTCTCAGATGCGACATGGATGCCGTTCCAGTGCATGAAGAGCTGGATACATCCTACATCTCAGCAAAGCCGGGTGTTGCCCATAAATGCGGCCATGACGGCCACATGGCAATAATGGCAGGTGTTGCCTCACGGCTCAGCGAAGCGCCCCCTGAAAATGGCCGTATTCTGCTTCTATTCCAGCCCGGGGAAGAAACAGGAAACGGTGCACGAATGGTGCTGGAAAGCGAAGAGTTCAAAGGATTTCATCCGGACATTGCAGTTGCCCTTCATAACCTTCCCGGGTTTCCCCTGGGAAGTGTTATTACAGGAACCGGCCCCTTTGCAGAAGCTTCCAGAGGATTCATTGCCAGGCTCGCGGGGAAAAGCTCCCATGCAGGGGAACCCCTTCTGGGAATCAGCCCTGCCCCTGCCGTTGCCTCTCTTATAGCCGGTTTCGAAGAGATGTGCATCCACCCGAAGGGAATACTTGTAACCCTTATTCACGCTGTTATCGGAGAGCAGGCCTTCGGCACTTCACCCGGGGAAGCAGTTGTCATGGCAACCCTGAGAGCTCCAACGGGAGAATTGATGGAAGACCTTTCCACAAAAGTTCTGGAACTGGTCATGGATACATCTCGAAAGCACCGTCTGAAAGTCAAAACCGAATGGACCGAGGAATTTCCCGCCACAGTCAACTCCCCTGAGGCGGATTCCCTGGTACGCAGTTCAGCGGAAAGCCTTGGTCTCCAGGTTATTTCCCTGAAGAAGCCTTTCCCCTGGTCCGAAGATTTCGGTCACTTCACATCGAATTTCAGCGGGGCTCTCTTCGGCCTTGGTGCGGGAAACGACTCTCCTCCCCTTCATAACCCGATGTATGACTTTCCGGACCAGCTGGTGGAAACCGGTGTTGCCCTGTTCATTAAAATCATAGAGAGGACACTCAGTCTTGAAGAATGACATGCTCCACTCCTCCAGAATAGAACTCAGCCTGGATAATCTCAGGGCAAACGCTGATTTCATCAGAAGCATTATAGGGAAAAACTGCATACTATCCTTCGTTGTCAAGGGCAATGCCTACGGCCACGGAATAGAGCAGATGGTTCCCATGGCAGAGAAGGTGGGCATAACTCACTTCTCAGTTTTCTCGTCTGACGAAGCTGCAAGGGTACTCGCGGTGAAAAAAGACGTAAGCCGAATAATGATCATGGGATACATTGCCGATGAAATGCTTCCCTGGGCAATAGATAATGGCATTTCCTACTACATCACCTCCATGGAAAGGCTTAGAAAAACGGTGGATGCCCTTGAGCAGACAAATGGAACTGCCCTTGTTCATCTTGAACTTGAAACGGGATTCCATCGCACAGGCCTTTCAAAAACCGACTTGCAGGAGGCGGCCGAGATCCTTCATGACACCGGGGGCAGAATAAGGATCGAGGGTACCGCAACCCATTACGCCGGAGCGGAATCAATTGCCAACTACTACAGGATTCAAAAACAGATGGAAAAGTACAGTGAACTGTGCGGGTATATGACATCCCTGGGCATCCATCCCGGCATCAGGCACACGGCCTGTTCTGCCGCAACACTTACCTACCCGGAAACACATATGGATATGGTAAGAGTGGGTATTTCCCTGTACGGTTTCTGGCCAACGAGCGAAACGAAAATGAACTATCTTCTCAACTATTCCGCAAAAGGCGAGGAACCCAGCAAAGCGCCTTCTCCTTTGAAAAGGGTCATGAGCTGGAAAACCAGCATAATGTCACTGCATACGGTTCCCCCCGGAAAGTTCGTAGGCTACGGGAACTCATGTCTCACAACGGTGAAAAGCCGCTTTGCCGCCGTTCCAATCGGCTATTCCCACGGTTTTTCAAGGGATCTGAGCAACTGCGGTTACGTTCTCATCAGGGGGAAGCGTGCCGCTGTCTCGGGAATCGTAAACATGAACATGCTCATGGCCGATGTTACCGAGATCCCTGAAGCCGAAAGGGGGGATGAAGTGGTGATAATCGGTACCCAGAAAGAAAGGGAGATCACCGTCAGTTCCTTTTCCGCCCTTTCTCAGTATCTTAACTATGAAGTTCTCGTCCAGATACCTCCGGATATTCCAAGAGTTCAGATTCAGTCGGGAGAGTAATGAAAGCAGATTTTGAGTCCACCATACTGCACTACAGGAAGAAAGCGGTGTATCTTGCGGCCAGGTATGAATCAGCAGAAGTCTCAAGACTTCAGCTGGACCTCCGTGATGCAATGGCCCGTCGACGGAATGTTCTTGAACTGGGCTGCGGATCAGGCCGTGATGCGGCATTTCTTAACAGACTTGGCAGAGCAGGAGAACTCACCGCCACAGATGCCAGCCCGGAGATGCTCAGGGAGGCAAAGAGGATACATCCGGAGATCGCCGGTATTCTCCAGGAACTGGTTCTTCCACAAGGCCTCCAGCCACTGGTAAGGGCAGCGCGAAAATTCTCCGGTATCTATTCAATTGCAACCCTTATGCACCTTTCTCCCGAAAACATCGTGGAAACATTGAATCTTCTGCAGCGTATCACCGAACCCGGCGGAATTCTATTCCTCTCTGTCTGTACTGAGAGAGAGGTAATTCTGAATGAGGAAGAGGAGTGTATCTTCACCATAAAACCTCCGAAGTGGTGGAAGAAACAGCTTGAGAATACCGCTTTCCGTGTAATCGATCTTAAAATCACGCCAGATGGCCTGGCAAGGAAAAACACCTCCTGGCTTAACATTACAGCGGTTCGTTAGCTCTATGATGCGGAAGTTCACAAGGATCAGATAGACTTTAAGGACGGTGCCAGGCACGTTCTGCATGGAGAGGGATGATGGTGTTCATCGCCCTTTCATTCATGGGGCTTCGCAACGGGAAAACAGATGCCCCGTTAATTCCGTCCGAGCATACCCATCATGCTCAAGTAAGCTTATACTATTCTGTCACACATGGTGGGAGTAAAATGGCAAACCGGGAAGAACTGGAGAAACTGCTGGAAAACGCAGCAGGTCCTGATCGCATTCATCTCCTTCTTGATTACGGGTTTTCATTCCATATGGAAGATCCGGAAAAGATGCTCACACTTACCGAAGAAGCAATTCAGCTTTCCAGATTGCACGACTCAAGGGAAGGGTTGTGCAGATCCTATCAGCAGATTGCCGTTTATTGGGGTATACAGGGGAATTACGACGAAGCTCTGAAGAACGGGATCAACGCACTTTCAATCGCAGAAGAATTCGGTCTTCTGGAAAGACAGAGCGGTCTGTACAACAACCTGGCGATAATCTACTGCAGAATGGAAGATTCGGAGAACAGCATCAACTGCGCTGAAAAAGCCATCGAAATGGCATCAGAAACGGGAAACAGTCAGGAAATGGCCAGGGGATACAACAATCTGGCCATGAATATGGAAGACGCAGACAAGTATCCCGAAGCATACGAAAACTACGCAAAAGCTCTTGAGATATTGCGGGACGTCAATATGCCGGATCAGATGGCAATTGCCCTGCTGAATACAGCGGGAATGGCCGTTAAAACAGGCAGGTACGGAGAAGCGGAAAATTATGCTGAAACCGCTCTCAAATTCAGCATCGAAACCGGATCTGACTACATCGAGTGCAGTGCAAGGAACACCATGGGCCGTATCAAGGCCCATCTGGGTAGCTATGAAGAGGCGGAAAAATTATTAATGGAAGCGCTGGATCTTGGTGTTGAGCTGAATAACGAAGATCTTCAGCTCCGCTTTCTCGGGGACCTGATGGAGTTTTACGAAAAAACGGGAAACCACAGGAAAGCCCTTGATTTCACAAAACGGCATTTTGCCCTGAGACAGAAAATAGTGGAAGAGAAACAGAACACTGAGAGAGCTCGTCTCAGAGCGGAATTCGAAACCAAGGAGAGGGAGAAGGAAAAGGAGATTTACCGTTTGAAGAACGTTGAGCTTCAGTTGGCGAAAGAGTCAGCCGAGGCTTCAGACAGGGCAAAGAGTTTTTTCCTTGCCATGATGAGCCATGAAATACGCACTCCGATGAATGTGATCACGGGAATGCTGGAAATCCTTCTCGAAAACAACCCGAAGCCCGATCAGATAAGTCTGATGAAGAAAGCATATTCATCTACCAGGGATCTGCTGGGGATAATAAACGACATTCTCGATTTCTCGAAAATCGAAGCCGGTAAATTCAAGATCGAAACTGTGAGCATGGACATACGAAGGGTCATGGGTGAAGCCATTGAAATGTTCACCGGTACGGCCAGACGAAAACCAGTATCACTGGAGATGAACCTGGACAAGTCAATTCCCCCCCTTGTGAAAGGTGACCCCCTGAGGCTGGGACAGATACTTCGCAATCTCATATCAAATTCCCTGAAATTCACCGAAAAAGGTTCCGTAATCGTTTCAGCCCATGTACTCAAAGCAGATCCGGAAAAAGTTGACATTGGATTCTCAGTTGAAGACACCGGTGTGGGGATTCCAGAGGAGAAGCTCCACAGTCTTTTCAAACCTTTTCACCAACTGGATTCATCTCTCACCAGAAAGTACGGCGGAACCGGTTTGGGACTGGCGATCTGCAAACATCTGATCGAAGAGATGAATGGGAAAATCAGCGTTTCAAGCAGACCTGGAGAGGGTACTCTTTTCGAGTTTGTCATACCCTTCGATATTCCATCACAAAAATGGAGCATATCTCAGAAAGCACCTTCAAAAAGCAATCATCGGCTCACAGGGATGAAGATCCTCATAGCGGAAGACCAGGAAAGCATCAGAGAAATTGCTTTGCACTTCCTTTCTTCAGCAGGCGCACTGTGCACCACCGCCGCCACAGGGGTTGAAGCCCTTGAAAAGGCTTCCCGTGAGGAATTCGACATTATCCTGATGGACATTCAGATGCCGGAGATGGATGGAATAGCAGCAACGGTAAAGCTCAGGGAAACAGGCATATCCATTCCAATTGTAGCCACATCGGGACATGCCATGCCTGAACACTTTGAAATGTACAGTGAAGCCGGAATAAATGGTTATCTGATAAAACCCTACACCCGGGAAGATCTTCTGAACGTGGTTTCCCGATGGGTTGACGAAAAAATCGAAGCACAAACCTAAAGCATGGTGCCGTTCAGGTCATAGTGTGTCTCCTGAATTCCCGATCCAACGTAGCTGAACACCGTTCTGGCATACCCCGCCGAGTTATTCATAAGACGGTAACCGGTATCCAGATACTGGATCTCTTCCAGATTCCCTTCCAGATCGTAGTAATGGGATCTGGCGTGGCAGCCCTGAACGGTATTCACCACCGGGTTTCCGTGAAGGTCGAAGTAGGAGATCATCTCAACGCTTCCGGAGGGGGTGTAGGAAAATCTGGTAGAGGCAAAACCGCCCGGGAACTCCGCCAGCTGCCCCTGAGAGTCCCATGTGGATGATTCAATAACCCTGCCGTATTGGTCATAAGTCCTTCTGGTGGCCCAGACACCTGCGATCTCCACCGGTTCTCCATGGCTGCCGTACCAGCGCGAACAGGTTATTCCACCGTGAATTTCCCTTTCGTAAAGGGTTGCCACCCTTCCCTGATCATCCGGAACGGGTTCCCCGCAAACTCCGATATTGGTCTCGGAAACATAAAGACCGTTACCGTCGAATTCCCTTCTCACGAAGGCAATTCGGTACCCGTTTAGCACGGTTCCATTTTCGTCGAACCCCCAGTTGCCATCCTGAGAAAGCTGATATTCCATGGGCAGAAGAGCTCCCAGGCTGTCATGGTAAGCCGTTCCGGTGGTATTGCCACTGGAATCGTACGTGTACCTTGTTGCCAGAATACCCTCGGCGGTAACCACTTCATTTCCCGCCTCGTCAACGGCAATCCTTGAAAGGGGTCGTCCTGAACTGTCCAGAACGTACTGGAAACCCATGGCAGCAACGGACTGATACTTGAAGTAAACCAGGTTCCCTTGATCATCGAGTCTTGCTGCTGTTCCCCTGTATACAGGATGAACCTTGAATAACTTTTTTCCCATTCGGGAGTTTAGGGGGAACACCGTCACAACTGTATCACTGTTCCAGTGAAACTCAACGAAGGCAGTGCCGTCGGCACCGGCAGAAACTTCACCTGCGGGATCTCTACGTGTAAGAAGAAGGGGTCTGCCGGAAGCATCTTTCTCTATGACATACCCGAATCCTTCCAGCTGCCAGTACTCCATGGAGTCTTCGTCAAGTATGAATATCTCACTGGACAGATCGAACACCTGAAAGGGTTCTCCCCGCTCAATACCCCTCACAACCATTGAATCCGGGGTTCCGGTAACCTGAAAACACCTCATATAAGAGGCAATGTCCTCTGATATTGATCCCCTTGGCAGTACATTCATTACAGGGGTCAGGTCGAGGTATCTATAGAACTCTCCCCTGAGGGAAAAGCAAAAAAGAAACAAAACGAATGGGAACAGTCTCCCGATGATAGTTGCCTTTCTTATTTTAAACCGCTTCATTAAACTTATTCGCTTTCTGAGATCTGTCAAGAATCCAATGATCTTCATGCACGAAACCAGTCAGTAATGTTTCCAACGGACGGGTCAAGGAAAGCGGCAGGAAGCACCACCTCGCCATTTGCATCTCACAGTTTCATATTCCAGTATCACTGAATGGAGGCTGAGATGCGAAAGACCCTTGCTCTTGTTTTACTTGGATTCGTTTTTTCCTGCAGCAATCCCTTCGACACTTCCATAGATGTCCGATATGAAGTGACAGGAACAGCGGAATCCGTGGACATCACCTACGAAAATCTCAACGGAGGGATCTCACAGGTGACCGGGCTGCCGCTCCCGTGGTCGATTACCATAACAGGTAACCCCGGTGACTATGTGTATCTTTCAGCACACAACAAAGGAGAATCAGGAAGCATCACCGTAACCATATATGACGATGGGGATGTTTTCAAACGGGCCACAAGCCAGGGCAGCCATGTAACCGCATCGGTGAGCGGCACTCTGTAGACATACACTCTGTTACCGGAGTATAATTCCCTTTCTAAGTTGTTATCTACTATCTATTTCCTACCCATTCAGGAGAGAATATGAAAAAGCTGGTAATTGTCGGCGGTGTCGCCGGAGGAGCAAGCGCAGCGGCCCGGGCAAGAAGGCTGGATGAGTCCCTGGAGATAACGGTTTTCGAGAGGGGCAAATACATCTCATACGCCAATTGCGGCCTTCCATATCACCTGTCCGGAACAATCCCAAGCAGAGACAGTCTGCTTCTGATGACCCCTGAACTCTTCAACCAGCGATTCAATGTTAAAATCCATACCAGCCATCTCGTTACATCCGTCAACCCTCACAGAAAAACCGTTTCAGTAAAAAATCTCACCAGCGGAGAAGAATTCGAGGAACCCTATGAAAAGCTGATCCTCTCCCCGGGATCGTCGCCCATGGTACCTCCCATACCCGGAGTTGACGATGGCGACGTTTACGTTCTGTGGACCATTCCGGACATGGATGCCATCAAGGGACGGATGGAGCCGGGGAGAAGAGCCGTTGTGGTGGGCGGAGGATTCATCGGTGTGGAGGTGGCTGAAAATCTGGCAGAGGCCGGGGTGGAAACCACCCTTATTGAGATGCAGAAGACAATTCTGCCTCCGCTGGATGATGAGATGACCGTTCCCCTTGAGAAAGCACTGGTACAGGGGGGGGTCAACCTGCGCACCTCAAGTGCAGTAAAAGCTTTCAGAAGGGAACCCTCAGGACTTATAGTGGAACTGGATACAGGGGAGGAAATTCCAGTGGATTTCGCTGTGATGTCCGTTGGCGTGAAGCCAAACGGTGATCTTGCCCGGGGAACCGGAATGGAAGTTACGAAAAGGGGCTCCTTCGTGGTTAACCGGCACATGGAAACCACGGTTAAGGACATATATGCAGTTGGGGATGCCGTCCAGGTTACCGATCCCGTAACAGGCAATCTGGTGAGCATACCCCTTGCAGGCCCGGCTAACAGGCAGGGCAGAATTGCAGCGGAAAACGCCCTGGGCGGAGACTCGGTCTACAAGGGCACCTTCGGCACATCCATCGTGAAAGTGTTCCACCTGGCCGCGGGAAGCACCGGAGCCAGTGAAAAAACCCTGAAAGCCAACGGGATAGAATACAGAAAGCTTTACATACATCCGGTAAGTCATGCCTCCTATTTCCCCGGAGGAGCAAAGATGACCATCAAGCTTCTTTTCGCCCCCGACGGAAAAATTCTTGGTATGCAGGCTGTTGGCGAAGACGGCATAGACAAACGGATAGACGTTGTGGCCACTGCTCTCAGAAACGGCCTTACGGTGTATGATCTTCAGGAACTGGAACTCTGTTATGCTCCCCCCTTCGGCAGCGCAAAGGATGCGGTTAATTTTGCCGGGTTCGTGGCGGTGAACATCCTTTCAGGACTAACAGAGCAGGTACATGCCGATGAAATACCAGAAGACGCTTTTCTTCTCGATGTAAGGGAAGAAGAAGAAACGGTCTTCGGCTCCATACCCGGGAGCAGGCTCATACCCCTGGGTGAACTGAGACAGCGCATTGGTGAACTCCCCGGGAACAGTAAAATCGTGATTTACTGTGCTGTGGGCATACGCGGTTACGCGGCGGAAAGAATACTCAGACAAAAAGGCTTCCAAGCTGTGAACCTTTCAGGGGGTTTCGCTACCTGGAGCCTTTTCCAGAGGATCGGGAAATACAGGAACGCAGACGAAACACCTTCTATGCGGTCAATAACACCTTCTGCTCCCTGTGAGCCCTGCAAATGCGTGGACGCAAACGGGCTTCAATGCCCCGGACCAATCGTGAGGGTAACAAGGGCAATGAAAGAGATGCAGCCGGACGAGACCCTGAAAGTAACCGCAACTGACAGGGGTTTTGCAAGCGATCTTCCAGCATGGTGCATCTCCACAGGGAACGAGCTTTTATCCATGGAAGAAAAGAAGGGTATCTACAATGCCCTTGTAAGGAAGGGTACAGGGAAACCGGCATCCGGGAAATCCTCCAGCGGGAAAAGTACGGCCATAGTCCTTTTCAGCAATGACATGGACAAGGCAATGGCCGCAATGATAATGGCCACCGGTTATGCGTCCCTTGGTCACAAGGTAACAGTTTTCAGCACCTTCTGGGGCCTCAGTGCATTCAGGAACGAAAACAGCAAACCCCGCGGCAAAGATATCATTTCGAAAATGTTCGGCATGATGCTTCCAAGAAGTGCCGAAAGGCTCGCCCTCTCCAAAATGAACATGATGGGTGCCGGTACTGCAATGATGAAGCATGTTATGAAGCAGAAGAATGTTGATACCCTCCCTGAGCTTATTACCCAGGCAAGAGAAATGGGCGTGCGTTTCGTTGCATGCGAAATGTGCATGAACATAATGGGGCTGCAGAAGGAAGAGCTGATGGACGGAATAGATGTGGCCGGTGTGGCAGAGTTTGCTTCCATCAGCGAAAACGCCGACGCCACACTCTTCATATAGGGCATGCTGGTACGGGCATCTTGCTGATTTGCTTCCGGGGGCGTATTGTTTTTTAAAGATCAACCGGTAACCCGGCACCATCGCAGTGCTGAAAACTTTTGTGCAGAAGGGACAGATCACCAAATGTGTGCTGCCGAAACCTGCCTAAGGAAATGGCAGAAAATCCTGCGGCTTCAGGATTGGGACATAGAGATTGTAACTGTGGTGAAGCCCTGGCGAAAATCAGGCGATGTGAAGATCGACATGGATAACCGGATGGCCGCCGTGATGATCCATGAATCTGTTCCTGAAGAGCATCTGGAAGAGGTGGTGCTTCATGAGCTTCTTCATCTGAAGCTTTACGGCATGGATCAGATGGTAGAGTATGCAATAGAACTCATCTACGGCTGTGACACCGGAACCATGGACCCGAAAAAGGAATTCGCCACAGGAGCATTCATGATGGAGCTTGAATCAACGGTTGAAGACCTTACCAAATCCCTTCTCACGGCATACGACGGCAGAAATAAGTTCTGGAACAAACGGGTGGACAGGCAGATCAAAGAGGAGCTCGGCGGTTGATAAAGGGCTCTGATAAAGTCAATGTTCTCTGCGTTCCATGCTGGTATCCCGATCCTTCCGGGGCAACCCCCCGGAAGGGTGTTCAAATCAGGGAACATGCAAAGGCTGCTCATCTTTACGAAAATATAAACCTCATCGTTCTCCGCAATCTGGTTAAAGAATATCGCAATCCGGGAATTAAGCGCTATTCCGTGGATGGTATTGGTATCATTGATATAATGCCCCCTGCCACAGGCTCGGCAGCATTCAATCTGCTGGCAAAAACGCTTCTCTGGCAAAGAGGTTTGGCTATTGCCCTGAAGACCTGGGGAAAACCTGACGTAATTCACGCACAGGACTTTTCTTCTTTCCATGCGGTTAGGTCAGCCTGTGCCCTGGGAATCCCATCGGTTGTGAGTCAATACTGGTCCGGGTTCCATGACAGGCTGGCGGACAAATCCATCCAACGTAAAACCAGAATGGCATTCAACAGGGCCGAAGTAATTCTTTCTTCCTCTATCCAGGGCAAAACGGACTTAAGACGTTATGGAATACGAGGAGATGTCAGATGGATCCCCATCTCCATAAACACCAGCTTATTCACCTCAGCCACAGCCGATAACAGAAACCGTGATCTCTTTCATTTCTCGAGTTTCAGTCAGAATGAAAGGGTCACGGATATAATCGAGGCCTTCAGCAGAATCCAGCATTTGTATCCCGAGTCAGTTCTTCATCTGGCGGGGGAAGGAGGCTGGAAGCACGAACTCATTGAAACCGCTTCGAGAAAACTGAAACCGGGTTCTTACTCCTTTCCCGGGTCCCTCACTGCGGAAAACAGGGCTGAAATGCTAAGAAGCTGCTGCGGATTCGTCTATCCATCAATTAACAACTTTCATTCCGTGGATCTTATTGAAGCCTTGGCATGCAGATGCCCCAGCATAGGAACAGAACACTCCCTGAAGCCCTTCAATGGAGATCCCGACTGGATCCTTCAGGTACGGCCGGGAAGAATCAAAGAACTGGCAATACAGATGAAAAGACTCCTGGACAGCACACATAATCTGGACACGGGGAAAATTCAGCGGAGAATACATGAACGCCACAGCAGAGAATATGTGGGAGGCCTCATCCATCAGGCTCACCTGGATGCCATGAAGAGAAAAAACTAAGACCCCGGCAGTACCTTTATAGTGGCAAAGGTGCCGTTCTCGAATTCCGCCTGACGAATCTCTACATCAGCTCCATTGGAAAGAGCTTCTGCTGCAACAGTATGGCTATCATTTTGCAAGCGCTATTCTCCTTCTGCACTTCACCGATGCATTTATCAGGAATAAACCTTCCAGGAGGATATCACCCTGACAGTTAACCAATATCAATTCTGTCGAGGGCAGTAATTAAGAAGCACTATCTTCCCAGGGTCATAGACCTCATGGGAGAATGCACTAACCGCCAATAACACTGAACCATCCGACGACAATGACATTGCCAGAGGACTGTTCTCCAGTGGGAGTTCTGCAACTGACCGCCATAGCTCGTTCCCAAGTTTGTCGAAACGTATTATGAACACATCGGTTTCCACAGGGGGCATGAAGAAACCGTCATCCCTCTCGTATCCTGTATAGCCTGCTACAGTTATTCCTTGTGTATCCACCTGCACGATCTCTCCTGAACCATGGAAGCGCAGTGAATCCGATTTTTGAAAAAGGAGCTCACCGCTTTGGGAAAAACCTATCAGAAACATGTTCAGATTCATTCCCAGCCGGTCGGTGACCCCGGTGAAAACCACACCGCCATCAGACATCTCAGCCAAATCATTCACGGAAATTACAGGACCGCCAAGGAGCTGGAATTCACTATCGAAAACTGTGTCCCCTGATGAATCAAGTCTGACCACACGCCAGATCCCCTGATTTACCCATGGGCTGAAAACTGCGGAGCAGCCCCCGGCTACAGAGGGTATTACCATTCCGGGGAACTCCCCATCACAGGTTGAGAAGCCGAGATCAGTTAACCAAATGGAGTCTGCATCGACCAGGCAGGCGATTCCATGGGAATAACCTTCCTCCATTTCCAGCGGCGATGCTGTGAACGAGAAGGAAGCAGGGAGGGAGTCAATGGGGAAACACTCCCTGATTCCCATGCCCTCGCCACCTGCATTGAAGATGTACTCAGTGGTCCCGGAATCGGAGAGGATCTCCAGATGATAATTTCCGCCTTCATCCATATAGCAGTCAACCGGTGAGCCATCACTCTGAACTTCAGCGATCACATTCCATCCCGGAAGACAGACAACAGCAGCCAAAATACCGAAAATCACTTTAAATCCTCCTCGGAAACATCATAGAGAACCCTGCACCTGTTCTTCATCAGAAGTTCCTCTCCGGTAACTTCTCCTGTGCGGCGGTCTTTTCTTATCCTCCAAAGCTCATTCATACGGTAAACAGAATCTCCATGGGCCTTGAACCTGTGATTCCGCTCTTCCACTGAAAAGACACAGGGGGGAAGCTCATTGCAGCGAATCTCTCCGCAGAGATATTCGGCACCTACTGATACAAGGATCTGAAAGGTGTACTGTGTGTCATTCCTCAGTGCGAAATCCAGATAGTTATAGAATACCGTGGCACCTGTCCCGAAGGGAACCGTCCTTCTGTAGTCAGGAAAGGGATCAGTGGAATGGCGGTGTCTCTCCAGTACTGTAAGAGGAGTATGAAGAACCATCCAGTGAAGCAGATTGGAAAGCTGACACAATCCACCGCCTTCCATGGAAACCAGAGAACCGAAGGATAACTGCAGCCCGGGGGGAAAGCCCCTTGAAGCAGATGGTCTTCCCACAAGTTTCCAGAAGGAGAAAGTCTCACCGGGACTTATCACAACGGAATTCAGTTTCGGACATGCCGCTTCGAGGCTCTTCACTTTGTTCCTTTGGAGGGTCATGTGAGTACCTTCGAGCTTTCTCAGGAGAAGAGACCTGTGATCAACAAGAGAATGCTCAAGGGGGTTTGCTGACTTGTGAAGGGCATATGACAAACCGCCGAACCGCCAGATGAGATGTCTTTGAATTCTGCGAAGACCAACGGACAGCCTGTAGAAAGCGGGATTAAGTGACGACAATGGTCTCATTTTGCCAGATCGTCCAGCTCCTCCGCCAGTTTCACCGTGTCATTGAAGAGAGGCTCTATGTCCCCGGGCAGAAGGTATCTCGAACCTGAATCAAGTATATCATAACAACCGGGAGTTATGTGAACTGAGACAGAAGACCAGTCGATCTGAAGTCTTCCCAGTCGGGGTGCCCATCTGTCAAGGAAATCCATGACAGGTTTCAGGGCTTCCATCTCTCCGTTTTCCAGTCTTGCGGCAACTTCCGGCTCGGCATATCTGAAGGGAAACAAATCGTCGAACTCACTGTTTCCAGTTGTGAACCTGTGCATATCCTCAGGAGGATTCCCCGGGGGTTCGGTCTTCAAATAGAATAGTGATTCTTCAATATCCACTTCCATGGCATACTCATCGCCGGGATTTATCTCAATTTCCCTGCCCCTGAAGGTTCCCCTTATCTCACCCGGTCCGTTTCCGTAAGTTCGGTGTTCAAAGCCGCTGGAGGCGGCAAAGGCTGCCATGGCTTGCCGGCATGCCTTGCCATGACCGGTCTTCCCCGAAAACAAAGAACGGAAGGTGAGGACAAGAGGGATCCCGAATGCCAGGGCAACCACGGCAATTGGAGCAAGAAGAATCAGAGCATCGGTGAAGCTGCCCTTCCCTGAACTGTTCACGATAACCGCGGCAATGAAATAAAGCAGAATAACAGCCAAGGCCAGAAGCACATAGGGCCGATATCCTCTTTTTACCTTTTCAGGAAGTGCTCTTCCCTTCCAGCCTGCCAGCTCTTCCTTCTCCTCCTTCCTGTCTCTGATACGCCTTTCTGCGAGAAGCTGCTTTTCCGTTTTTCCATGGAAACAGGCAAACCACTCCTGAACCTTTTTCACGGGATGAAGCCGTTTCCATATGGCATCGGGAATGTACACCTCTGAATCACAGTATCCGCAGGTCATGATCCTCTCATTCCCGGCAGAAATGGACAAAGCTCCCGAGCACTGGGGACAGCTCATTACAACCGGCTTCTGTGAATCGGCCCCTGCCAGGGACGACCCTCCATCTGGCATTTCAGATCCCGGAGGGATTTCCCGGGATATGAACCAGCACAGTGAAGGAACTTCGGAGGTCAGCCAGTGCGGGGCGCTGCAGAGATGATAGACGGTTCCGCATTCGCATTCGATGTCACCGGGAGAGTCAGGAATGACAAGGGGTTTTTTACATGAGGAGCATCTGGGAGTGAGTCTCCATACGCCGTATTTGTATGTTCCGCTTCCGGACATGAGGGTTCCGCCGGACCCCTCTCCTTCGGCTAATCCTTCATACTCCTCTTCAAAGTCATTCATGAAGCCTGCAAAAATATCAGCAGGAATACTGACCTTCTCGAAACAGGAGCCGCAGGTGAGTTCCCTGAAGGGACCGTTCACCGGAACAGGATGACCGCAGCTCCCGCAGGAGGTTCTTATCTGGAAACAGCCGTACCTGTTCATCAGTTCTCCAGTCTAGAAAAGTCCCGTAACCCGTCCGGATGAATCAACGTCCATATTCATTGCCGCAGGGTGCTTCGGCAGACCCGGCATGCGCATGATCTCTCCGGTAATAGGCACCAGGAAACCGGCTCCAGCAGAAATTTCTATCTCTCGCACGGTAACCACGAAATCCTTTGGTCTACCCAGAAGGAGCGGATTATCAGAGAGGGATTTCTGTGTTTTTGCGATGCACACCGGCAATTTGTCATAACCGAGCCTTTCAATTACCTTAAGGTCCGATTTTGCCAGCGAAGTGTAGTCTATGTGTTCCGCCCCGTAAATCTGCTTTGCCACAGTTTCTATTTTTTTCTTCACATCCCAGTTCCAGTCATAAAGGGGACGGAAACACCCTGAGCAGTCACGGGCATTGGTGCGAACCAGATTTGCCAGTTCTTCCATACCCGCACCTCCGTTTTCGAAGCCGTCTCCCAATGCTGCGGGAATCCCAAGCTCCCTGCATCTTGAAAGAACCACCGAAAGCTCTTCATCGGTGTCTGATGCGAACCGGTTAAGGCAAACCACAGCGGGAAGACCGAACTTTGAAATATTTTCCAGGTGCTTCTCCATGTTTGGAAGACCTGCGGCAACAGCCTGGGGATCGGCTTTGCTCCTCTCTTTTCTTTTAAGGCCTCCGTGCATCTTCAGCGCCCTGCAGGTAACCACAAGTACAACCAGGGACGGGCAGAGATCGCCGTACTGACACTTTATATCGAAGAATT
Organism: uncultured bacterium; assembly: GCA_964571965.1. Taxonomy (GTDB): domain Bacteria; phylum Fermentibacterota; class Fermentibacteria; order Fermentibacterales; family JCC-6; genus Sabulitectum. Next base: position 45,793 of record CAZNFQ010000003.1, read on the forward strand.
TCTCCGCGCCCAGATCAAAACCGAATCCCGCTTCGGTTACTGCCCAGTCGGAGAAGGCCACAGCCATTTTCGTTGCCAGTATTGAATTGCATCCGTGGGCGATGTTTGCAAAGGGGCCACAGTGCACGAAAGCGGGATTGCCCTCCAGAGTCTGCACAAGATTGGGTCTTATGGCATCCTTGAGAAGCATCGCCATGGCTCCGGTAACCCCGATATCAGAAGCGGTAACCGGTTCTCTGTCGTAGGTGAGTCCTATGAATATCCGGTTCATCCTTGCCTTAAGGTCATCCATATCCCTGGAAAGAGCAAGGATCGCCATTATCTCTGAAGCTGCGGTAATGTCGAAACCGCTCTCCCTGGGTACCCCCTGGGTTCTCCCGCCAAGTCCTATGATGGTGTCTCGCAGGGATCTGTCATTCATATCCATAACACGCCGGAATGACACTGTTCTGGGATCTATTCTGGAAGGGTTGCCCTGGTGCAGATGATTGTCCAGTGCCGCTGCAAGCAGGTTGTTCGCTGCTGTAATTGCATGCATGTCTCCGGTGAAGTGCAGGTTTATGTCCTCCATGGGAATGATCTGCGAGTAACCGCCTCCTGCTGCTCCGCCCTTCACTCCGAAAATAGGTCCCAGAGATGGTTCTCGTACAGCGCAGCAGGCGTTCTCGCCTATTCTGGCAAGTCCCTGGGTCAGTCCAATGGTTGCTGTGGTCTTGCCTGCCCCTGCGGAAGTGGGGGTAATGGCTGAAACCAGAACGAGCTTCCCCTGACCCCTTGCGCGATTCTCCAGTGTATCCAGATGCACCTTCGCCTTATCAGCTCCGTAGAGGTCTATATCAGATGATTCAAGCCCCAGTTGTGAGGCAATCTCCAGAATTGGTCTGGGTTTCGCTCGGTTCGCTATCTCAATGTCTGTTGGAAAATCCGCCATGGTATTCCCTCCGGAAATGGGACAATTCTACAATTTACAGAAGCAACATGAAGCAGCACCGGGGAATCCGCAAGGGAGTATTGTCTGCCAGGCCGGAGATGCAGGAAGGATACAGGCTACACCGGATTTCCGCTTGCCTCCACCAGGCTTTCCACGGAGCCGATTTCCACGAAGGACACTCCTTTGCTCCTTCCGAAGTTCCCGGCCACCACCACCACTCTGTCCTCATTATGCAGTTTCCCTCTTTCAACAAGCTGCTTAAGAGCTTTGCCCACGAACTCATGGGTAATATTGCCGGGCTCCATGTATCGGGCTCGAACTCCGTAGGACATTGCCAGATGACGGACGGTTTCCCTGCTGTAGCACTGTGCGTAAATGGTCCGGTTACCCCGGTATGCGGAAAGGCTTCGGATCGTTCGGCCGGAGGTTGTGTCCGCTATCACCGCTTTTACATCAAGCTCCACTGAAGCTTCCACGGCAGCCTTGATAAGAAATGCCGATATCTCGTTGTTGATAACCGCCACTGGAATGTCGTTAAAAGGCGACTTGCTCTTCTCCACCTCTTCGGCGATGGCTGCCATTGCCTTCACTGACTCAACGGGGTATTCACCCACTGCAGTTTCGCCGCTGAGCATCACCGCATCTGTCTGATCATATATGGCACCTGCAACATCGTTAACCTCAGCGCGGGTAGGTCTGGGGTCTTCGATCATGCTGTGCAGCATCTGGGTTGCGATTATCACCGGTTTTCTCCGCTGAATGCACTTTTTGATCAGCGATTTCTGAATACCCGGAACCCTTTCGAAGGGTATTTCTATGGCAAGGTCCCCCCTGGCAACCATAACCCCGTATGCCACATCAAGGATCTCATCTATGTTATCCACACCGCTCTGATTCTCGATCTTGGCAATCACCTTTATTGAGCTGTCATAACCGTCGAGAATATCCTGTACCGCCTTCACATCAGCTCTGTTACGCACAAATGAATGGGCGATGAAGTCCAGTCGGTTCTCCACGGAAAAGGCAATGTATTCACGATCCTTCGCACTTACAGATGGCAGCCCGATGTGAACATTGGGAATATTTACGCTCTTCTTTCCCCGTATCGTTCCTTCATTCAATACCCGGCATAGAAGGCAGCTGCCGCAGGCATCCACTGCTGTAAGGGCAATATCCCCGTCGTCAATCAGTATCCTGCTCCCCATGGGAACATCCGTAGAGAATCCCCTGTGTGTAACCGGAATGCACACGTCCGAACAATCGGAATCACCGCCGCACAATTTGATCATATCCCCGGTTTTAACCTGAACAGGCGAAGGGAGCAGACCCGTTCTTATCTCAGGTCCCTTGGTATCCATCATGATAGCTATTCTTTCAGAAACGGCGCGAACTGAATCAACTATCCTGAGCGAGCCTTCAAGAGACTGATGCGCAGAGTTCAATCTCACCACGTTCATCCCATTCTCATAAAGCTCTCTGATAAAATCTTCAGAACAGTTCAGATCTGAAATGGTGGCGACTATTTTCGTTTTTTTCATAACGCACTCCCGGATATTGCCTGCCTGGTTACAGAACATTCCCTGTATAGTATAACCAACCATGGGCAATGCATGCGATTCATGGAAAAATGGTCAAGGGATGGTTTACAGCAGGTGATGAAAAAACTCAGGGACGATTTCAAAACTTACAAGGCGGTAATGGCCGACCCCAGGTGTCCAGGATCGGCAAAGCTTCTTCTGGGAGCCGCTGCCGCCTATGCATTATCTCCCGTAGACCTGATACCGGACTTCATACCCGTTCTGGGCCAGCTGGACGATCTGATCATAGTTCCCCTGCTTATCCGGCTTGCCCTGAAGAGAATTCCCCGGGAGCTTGTGGACGAGCACCGTCGTTCAACTGTTGATTGAACCTTCCCATGCAGGCATGGACTGCATGTAAAGGTCAGCTCTTCTTCTTGCTTCATCAATGTCGATTCCTGTCTGCCACTGCATGAACCAGTGAGTCATTATCTCAAGGATCTGATTTCTGGGAAGCAGCTTTCCGTTCTCGTCGGAACACCATTTGCAAAGCTCTTCCGATTTTCCCCGATTCTGCCGGTCTTCAAGTGATGTCATGCACGATCTGCAGAATTCTCCTGCTAAAAGTTGTTCGTGTCCTGCTTTTTGAGGACTGCTTTTGTGCGAACGAAGGTATCTTTCCAATGCTTTTTCCAGGTTTTTCCCCTGTGTTCCATTGCTTCTCATCGACAGAAGAAGGCCCCTCGCGAGTAGGTCAACAGGTGTAGCGGTTTCTTCATCTGAAATAGCGTGATTGTTGTCAGTCAGGCTCTGAACGATTTTCTGAATAGCGTTGTTCCTCTCGATACCGACGGAATCCAGAAGCTCCCAGGGATCTTTGTTCAAAGCCAAGGCAATTCTGGTTATCGTTCTTGTCCAGGCATACCTGCGTCTTTTGCTTGTGCCCGGCGCCATGAGATCAGGTAATTCCTCACCGTTGATGATGTTCTGTATGGTGTGAGTTGAGACATGCAGCTGTTCTGCGAGGACACGCCTTGATGAAACTTTTCCATCGGCTTCAATCAACAGCTCCCTAAGGTATTCGTAAGATGGTACTTCAGCGGAAAGATCTTTTGCGCTCACATTCTCCTCCATTGCTGGCAATAGAATAATCAGCTCCAGTGAAGAGCGCAACCGTTCTAATACAATAGCATAAGGGTATTCCCATCGTTGTTGACAACGGGAAAAACTACATCAATATTGCTAACAACGATTAACCGTTTCTAAAAACAAAGGAGGATACCATGAAATCAATTGCGTTGATCGCCTGCTTAACTCTTTCGTCCATTTCCGCAGGAATCACAGTAGAGTTGACCCCGGTTCAGGATGTATACATCTGCGACTGCCAGCCGGAAGTAACTAATCCCAACGGTAATTCCAACTACTTATATCACGGTCAGTTCGGAGATTGTTTCGATAGGACCCTCATTCAGTGGGACCTGTCCGTTCTGCCTGACAACATTACCATACTGTCAGCTGAAATGATGCTTTACTGCGAAGCATTCTGGGGAACCCAGTCCGGCTGCCCCGTCTACTACATGATCAGCACAGAGTGGGATGAGAATACGGTAACCTTCAACACCCAGCCTGATTATGATCCGAGTCCTTCAATCACGGGATACTGGCCTGATCCAGAAGACTGGTATTCAGTGGATGTTTTGACATTTGTCGAAGACTGGGTAAGCGGATCCCACAGCAACTTCGGCATATACTGCTTTCGGGAAGGAACAACAGGAACATGCGTTCCAGGTTTCTGGTCCAGCAACTACTCTGATGAGGCTCTTCGCCCCAGACTGGTGATAGAATACCAGGACCTTAGCTTAGTGAGCAGCACCTGGGGTTATCTGAAAACCCTTCTCCGGTAAAGGATCCATATCTGTATGTTTCAGGGCGGAACAGGTCATACTGAAGTGGCGGCGGCGATGCTGGCCATTCTGGAAACGAGAAGGTGAACGGACCATTCTTAAGGGTCCCACGGCCGTCGGTATCAGCCCCTAGCTAAAGCTGGTCTTTATTCCTCCCCAGGTGCTTCGCTGGAGGCTGGTTCCGCACATCCACTGCATGAGAAGCTCACATATGGACTGCACCTCGGAAGCATAGCATGCCTCGAAATCGAAGGTGGAGAATACGGTACCGTAAAATTCGCTGTATGAGGCAAAGGAATAGCTTGAATTGCCTATGCAGCCGCAGCCGCTTAGATTGTCAGCCCACCACTGCCCCTCTGAATAGCCTCCTGCTCCTGTACTGAAATTCTCCATGAGAGCGGTTCCGGACCAGCCCATAAGGAAGGAAGTCATCGTCCCGGATGCAGGGAAGGGACTTGTTCCGGAGTGAACGTCCTGGCTGATCTCTCCTGTGGCGAACCATTCATCCAGCCAGGCTTCAGGTACTCCGCTGTATCTGGCATCCTGACTGATGAACACCACATGTCCGCCCATTTCAATGTAATCCTCCAGGGTGCATCTGCCTGCATAATTCAAAGTAACAGAACGGTAGGCGTCGAAGGAAAGAACGAAGACCCACTGATAATCACTCAGGGTTGCCGCATCGGGAATCACCTGACCGCACCTGCCGGTATAGCCCGGAAACCACTCCCATGAATACCCCAGGGCATTCATGGCACTGCCCAGCCCTCCGTTCCAGTGGTAAGGCCCGCCGGAAGGCTCAGCCCACGAACTGCAGATGTCGTTAAGCTCCCAACCTGTTCCACTCTGTTCGAAAAGAGGATTCCAGTAGCTGTCACCGCAGGCATAGGCGGTATCAGGAACGTAGTCATCAAAAGCCAGGAAGATAAACAGAACATCAGCACCTTCTCCGGGTGAACCGGACCATCTGCCGGGGTCGCAGGGGAAAACGTCTCCCACTGCAGATACCCTTTCTACAGAAGCCAAAACCGCTGAAAAGATGAAAAGCATAAGAATGCAGCCTGTTTTCATGAAGCCCCTCCATACAATTCTGGAAACATGAGTTTCCTTCGAATACCAGAGGATACCGACGAAGTGAGAATAGACAGTAAGCTCATGCCCGTCAAGGAACTGAAGGATTCAGCAAAATAGATACATGGCATCAGGATTATCGTATCATTAAATTAACAGCATGGTATAAAAGAGGGGAATACGTTGGAGATAAGGAAAATGCACCCGGAAGAAGTCCATCTTCTCAGCGAGCTGGATCGTTCAGAACATGTTACCCAGTACTATAAAATGAATCAGGGCAGCATGGAATGCATCGATGTGAACTGGGATATTCCACAATGGGTAATTGAAGAAAAGCTTGAAGAGTGGGCCCCTGTGGCTGAGGGCTTCAACAACATGTGGGGGGCTTTCCAGCACGGAAGACTGGCTGGATTCGTAATTTACCGCCGCCACCTCACTGAAGAAACGGCCCAGCTGGCTCTGCTTCATGTGAGCAGGGACTTCAGGGGTGAAGGTATCGGCACAATGCTTATTAACAGAGCCTTGGAGAAGGCAGTAGAAGACGGTAAAAAAAGCATCTATGTGAGCTCCTGTCCCACGCGGAACACCGTTGACTTCTACATGGGGAAGGGTTTTAGAATTGCCGCTGAACCGAACATGGAGCTGTTCGAAATGGAGCCTGAAGACATACACATGGTTATGGAAGTGAAATGAACTCAGTGAAAAATGCTTATGCAGTCCTCATCTCCATGGCAGCCGGAATGCCTATGTTCATGTGGCTGGTGCTGGGAGAAAGCGGGGTAATGGGAGAGTTTGCCGAGTCCGGGAGCTACAGCATCATAAAATGGACCCTGATCGTACTGACCTGTATCTTCTACTTCATCGTTTCACCGTTCATTATCTGGCCACGAATTTTCAATGGTGATGACAATGGTGAAAAAAATACAGATGAGATCTAATCTCCCCGGTCACCTACTATCTGTATTCTAACCTTCCTCAGTCTTGGCCGGTTATCGTGATCGATAACCACCACCTGCTGCCACGTTCCTGCGATGAGTCTTCCGTTTTCAATGGGCAGCGCCGTACCGGGACCCATTAAGGATGCCCGCATATGGCTGAAGCCGTTGTCGTCCCCCCATGTTTCAGAGTGACGTGATCTTACCGTTTCAGGGACCAGCCGGTTCAGGAATTCCTTCATGTCCTCTACCAGGGCCGGTTCATACTCGATCGTAGTGACGGATGCCGTGGAACCTATGGCAGTTATTGAGGCAATCCCCCTGGCAATGCCGGAGTTTGTGACAACTCTGTTAACATCTTCGGTGATATTCACAATATCCGAAAAACCCCTGGTCTGAATGGTAATGGATTCACCGTGTGTCATTTTGCTCCTTTCGCTGTATTGAGTATAAACTATTGGAGCTTTCCGAAGCAGCCGCTCTTCCCTGGAACTTCCCCGGCTGTCTGTGATAAACAATGACATACAACTGAGAGGAGAACGTGTGAACAGAATCATTTTTGCAGTTATTCTGATGGCAGGAGTCTGCTATGCAAACACACCTGAAAACGCCTTTGAAGAACTGCTTGACGCCCTTTACTCAGGTAATGCTGAAGGCCTGTACAGCAGTCTCTCCACAGAGTCCGTTGCCATGCTGAACATGATGCTGCTCATGGTAAAGGCCCAGCCGGAACAAGCTGCAGCAGAGATATCCAGCGAGCTGGGCATAGAAATAACAGGAGAAGAGCTTGCAGGTTGGACTGCAATGGATCTTGTTTCAACGGTTCTTTCAGCACCGGGTTTTACCGCTCAGTTTCCTCCGAGAGATGACATCGCTGTTTTGAACTGCTCTGTATCAGGTGACAGCAGCACCGTTTTCTTCACTGTGGCAGACATACCGGAAACCTTCGAGCTGCTCCTGGTGAAACAGGGGGACAGCTGGAAACTGGACCAGAGCGTGATTCAGGCTGAGCTTTAGTCTTTTCAGAACTGAATTCCGTAAATGGGAACCGGGATCAATGAGCATCACATCAGACCTCTTGTCTGAGCAGGTAATTGTGCCATCATGGCTTTTTCAGTATCATTGTTTTCTAAGTGATTATCTGTCTTCTGAAAGGGTGATGATTGAGCTACGACTGGCAGACCATGCTGATGAGCGATATTCAAAGTTTATCCGTAAACGGTTCCGGGTCGGCAGGCACACCACGCATTGCCGAGGGTGAAAGAAGACATGTTGCCGCGCTTTTCCTCGATCTGAAGGACTTCACTTCCCTCTCTGAATCCATGGACCACGAAGCTGTGCACAGCCTTGTGGGCGGAGTAATGAAAGTGCTTGCCGGTGTTGTTAACATGCACGGCGGTTATGTCGACAAAATTGAAGGCGACAGGATAATGGCCCTCTTCGGAGCCAGAAAGGCCGCTGAGAACGACAGCATACGTGCGGTATCCTGTGCATTGGCAATGCTGAGGTTGATAGCCGGAGCCGGGGAATACCTTATTACCAGGGGCATCGAGATCTCAGCCAGAACCGGAATAGCATGCGGCACCGTTACGGTAGCCCCCGATGCCCTTGGCCACCTTACCGCCATGGGTGACACCATCAACCTTGCAAGCAGGCTTGAAACCCTGGCGGAAGAGGGTACCATACTTGTTACCGGCCGGGTGCAGAGGGAATGCGGTGATTTTTTCACATGGCAGGAAAAAGGCGAGCAAAGCATCAGGGGAAGAATCAGCACGGTGCAAACCTGGAGGCCCACAGGCCCCGGACCTGTTCAAATGGGAAGATGGAACAGCTCGAAAAACGTTACTACGGCTCCCCTTACTGGAAGAAGCCGCGAGCTGGAGATCATTGAGGAGCTGTTTCAGAAGCAGAGATCCTGTTCCACGGGAAAGAACAGACTTGGGGGTTCGCGGCATATCCTTCTTTCTCTTCAGGGCGCCGCAGGCATCGGAAAGAGCCGTCTGGTGGATGAGCTGCTGCTCTGGAAGGGGAAAAACAGTGATCCGGTTCTCAGGGGGCATGCGGTTTCTTTCGCACAGCCCCCATTCGACGCCTGGATCTCTCTGCTTAGGAATTTTGCAGAAATTCTACCGGGAGATCCGGAAGCATCGGATACCCTGGCGGAGAAAATCAGTGAAACGGCCGCTTCTTTGCCCGAAGGAGAAATCCGGGAATCTCTCCTGGAATCCAGTGAACTTCTTACGGCACTTGTTTCCCTTGAAGAGGGGCAGGAACCTGATTCAGCGGACCAGATAAAAGACCTTCATCTTAAGATGATGCTTTCGGTGAGAAATTTCATCAGAGCTCTTGCCCGGGAAAAACAGGCAGTAATAGTTCTGGACAACATGCATAATTGTGATACCGCATCGCTGGAAGCTCTTTCCTTCCTGCTTAGTAACTGCCATCAGAGAGTGCCGCTGCTTGTCATATTCATTCAAAGACCCGGCGAAGAAAACCTTCTCCCGCCTGTAAAGGCTGACTATTGTGAGGTTCACGAACTTACCCTGGGACCGTTAAGCGACTTTGACTGCAAAGGCATTATGCGCAGGATGACAGGCTCCGATCTGCCTGATAAAGCCGTTTCCTGGATTTCTGACAGATCCGGGGGAAACCCCTTCTATCTAATCGAACTGCTGCGTTACCTGCTTGACTCCGGGAGGCTGGAGAAGGACAAGAGCGGCTGGAGGCTCTCGGAGTCAATAGAGGAAACGGTTCCGGATTCCCTTGCGGGGCTGGTGCGTTCCAGGATCGATTGCATGAACCCCCTTCTCCGCAGGGTTCTTCAATACTGTTCAGTTCTGGGGCAGGAATTCACACTGAACCACTATAGGGTCTACAGAAGAATGGCCGGACTTTCAGACAGAATGGTTGAGAACCTTGACGATCTTGAAAAGAGCGGTTTTCTGGAAAAGAAACATGGGAATCAGGATGTTCTTTACTCCTTCAGGAACCCGCTGTTCTGTATTTCCGCCTATGATACCCTCCTTCATTTCAACAGAAAAACCCTTCACAAGATCGCCGCCGAATCCAAAATAGAAGCACTTGGGGACAGCAGTTTCGGAGCTTCACCCGAGATCGCCTGTCACTTCCAGTCCGCAGGCCTTGTTCGCATGGCGGTAAAATGGGGCATCAAGGCCATGGATCTCCATATGAAAGCCTACAGGAATCATGAGCTGATCAAGTGGGCAAAGACCATCGAGGAATGGATATCACGCCTGGAGGAGCATGAGAGAAAGGAGCCCTTGTTTCAGGTGCTTCGCAGATATGAAGTTACACTTTCCATGATTGGAAGCACCAAAAGACGAAAAGAAGTTCTGGACAGGCTGAAATCTCTCACCTCGGAAAACTGCTGCAGTCAACATCTCCCCTGGTTACTTAAAGAGTTCGGGGGATACAGCTACATAACGGGCAATCCCGTACAGGCAGTCTCATTCTACGAAAAAGCTCTGAAGGGAGCAGAGGATACCGAAGACCGTGAGCTGAAGGCGGACATCCTGAGCAGACTGGGGGAAATTGCGTCTGCAAAGGGCGAGGTCTCACTGGCCGAACAATATTTCTCAAGAGCTCTGAAAATGGCAAAAAGCATCGGTTCCCCTTCCAGGGAGGCCTCTGTCCTTACCTGCATGGGTACCCTCAGTCTTAACCGGGGCCATGCGGGAAAAGCGCTGGAATTGTACCGCAAAGCAGAAAGCATTGCCGCAAGCGAAAACCAGAGGAACATGAGGATGAAGGCTCTGGCAAACACGGGAATGACACTGAGCATACAGGAGAAGGGCGAAGAGGCACTCATGTGTTTCGAAACGGCTCTTGCGGAATCGAGGGAAATGGGTGACAGAATGGCTGAAGGTGCCATTCTGGGGAACATGGGCATACTTCATCAGAACCATGGCCGGATGGAAATTGCTCTGGAGTGTTTTGAATCTGCCCTGCAGATAGCCAGGGAAACGGAAAACCGAAAGGGCGAGGGCATCGTTCTGGGAAACATGGGTATTCTTCATAACCACCAGGGAAGGCTGATCAAAGCACGGGAATGCTACAGCAGATCACTGGAACTTCGCCGGGAAGCTGGAAATCGCCGCGGGCAGGCAGTGGCTCTTCTGAACATGGGCTCTCTAGACCTGGAGCTGGGCAGCATCCGTTCAGCCAGAGACTGTTTCAGAAACGCCCTTGAAATAGCGAGAGAAATTGAAAATCCCTCGGACGAAGCAGTTGCGCTGGGGAACCTGGGGCTTGTCCATCTGCATGAGAAAAGGCTTGATGAAGCCGAGAAACAAGTGAGAGAATCTATCACAATAAGTGAAAAGACAGGGGCGAAGAAAAATCTGGTTTCAAGTCTTCACACAATGGGACTGATTCTGTTTGAGAAAAAGGACAATGCCGGAGCGGAGAAGGTACTGAACAGAGCGCTTCAGATATCAGTGGATATAGGAAACAGACAAAAGGAATGCCTGATGCTGAGTGCCCTGGGCTGCATCGATCTTGAAGAAAACCGAAGGGACTCCGCAGCTGCAAGATACAATACTGCCAGGACGATTATTAATGAGCTGGACCTGGGCCGGAAAGACATGGAGATGTTCCTGCGTCTTTATCAGGGGCTCATCCCTGCTGGAACCGGCAAAACAGCAATAGACATACCGGACAACTGGAAATGAACTGATTTTATCAGAAAGACGAACAGCTGAAAAAATCCCTTCAGGGAGGGCCGGAACGGCCAGGTTCACGGAAAAACTTCCACGATGTATATTCGCACATACGAAAACGATTGGAGCGAATGGAATGAAATGTCTGGTAACAGGTGGAACCGGTTTCATAGGTTCCAACCTTGCCCTTCACCTTCAGGAACTTGGCCACGAAGTAATCATCACCGGCAACGAATCAGAGCAGCCGCTGCCTGAATTCAAAGGCAAAAGGCTCTATCCGGGGCTCATCGGAATAGACTGGGGTCAGGTGAAGAACATAGACGTCCTCTTCCATCAGGCCGCCATCAACAACACAAGAATGATGGATCGCCGGGAGATGCTCCACGGTAACCTCGACGCGTCGGTAAAACTGTTCAGACACGTTGCAGAGGGTGGCTGCAGGAGAATAGTCTTCGCTTCCACAACGGCCGTTTATGGAAGGAACCCAGCTCCATACAGGGAGGAAGGTCCTTTCGATCTCAACACTCCCTATGCAGAATCGAAAATGCTCCTGGAAGAAGCCGCCGCCAATGTCCAAAGAGACTTCCCCGGTCTGGTGACCGTTGGCCTCAGGTACTGCAACGTTTACGGCCCCAGGGAAAATCACAAGGGGTCCCGCTCCACAATGATACATCAGTTCGCCGGTCAGATGAAAAATGGAAATCCCCGGCTTTTCAAATTCGGGGAGCAGAAGCGTGACTATATCTACGTTAAGGATGTTGTTAAGGCAAATCTCTGTGCTTCTGAAGCAGCAGCCAGCTGCGTGGTGAACTGCGGATCAGGTAAAGCCACCACTTTCAACAGGATAGTTGAAATCCTGGGCGAGGTCACTGGTAATGCCAGAGTGCCTGAATACATTGACAATCCCTTTCAGGGCAACTACCAGAACGATACCACCTGCGACATGTCCCTTGCTGAAAGGGCAATAGACTTCATTCCCTCCTTCACCATCGAGGAAGGAATAGAGGACTACTTCAGATCAGGCTGGCTGGTTTAGCTCATACTTTTCCCTGAACCGGCCTGTCCATAGCTGCCCTGCACCAGTTTTCAGAGTCCGCTAGCAAACTGGGAAGGTACGGGCGGCAGCTGTGATCCATGGCCGGGATGATACCATCCGGTGAGTTCATAAAAGGATCGTATTTCAGAGACCTCAAGTGGCTCTCCCCTTCTGGCCTGTCCGAGACAACCAAGCAGATCAAGGAATTTCACCTCCTTTCCGGGCATTCCGGCGTACATGTCCATATCGTCCACATCCCAGGCATATCTGTTAGCAAACAATGGCAGGAATTCGAGATACCCAGCCTGTTCAGCAAGATCAAGGTTCAGCTCCATGGACGAACGCGCGCGCTCCACCACACCAAGGGCTGTAATCTGTTCATCTGAAAGCTCTATCTCTCTGTCAAGTTCCGGGATTTCGAACTGCTCAACAGGCAGGCCGTTGGGTGGCCTTTGCCCGTTCATGATAAATGGAACAGCCTCCAGAATACGCAGCATCAGAATGGAGTCAAAACGGGAATTCCAGATAAGATAGTTGCTCAAACAATTGAATGTGCTGTAAAGAAGCTCCTCTTCATTCCAGGCAACAGCATCGTACAGATCCCCGGTGACAATCCTGTTTTCCCAGAAGTTTACCCGCTGCTCGGTATTCACAGTGAATCTGAGATTCTCTTCAGGGTTCAGGTCGGTGTAATGCCAGGTGACTTCTCTACCCTCGATAACAGGACAGCCGGTCCAATCCCAGTAAACTGCCAGGGTATCGCTCAGGCAGGGTTCAGGAAGATCCTCAGGCAAAGTAAGGGTTATAACCGCATCTCCTATGGGGCCGTGCCATGTATCGCCGGTGGTAAGGATGTAATTGACCGTAAATGCTCCCCATGGGCCGCCGCCGTAGTAGTCCCAGGAAGTGTTGTAGGTGTTTTCGAGAACAACGGTTTCACCGGGTTCGAACCTCATCTTCCACACAGCAACTATCGGTTGCCATATCAGCTGCTCTTCCAGGGAACGGGCACATGTTCTGTAGTAAACCGGCACTTCAGTTCCGTTCACGAAGGTTCTGAAGTCAAGGTCGTCAGGAATACGCTCTGAAGCATCTATCCCGGTGCCTGTGTTCCCCTGCCACCAGGGGAGTCCGTCTTCTTCCGCCCATGCCGAATCCAGCACTGTCACGAGCATGGAATCGGGAAACACAGTGTATGAATCTCCGAATTTCGCATCAAGTGGAAATCCAACAGAGATATACTGCTCTTCGCTGGAGACGTTTACAAGCTGGAAGACACATCTCACCTGCATCATAGGAAGCCACCCGGAATGATCAAAGTACTGAAACATCCCTTCGGAGGGCACAATGGAAACGCTTTCCGCAACCATGGATACATCTCCGCTGGATGTCATTGCAGCGGTTCTTCCGTCAGGGAACTCGAACATCACCGCGGAATCGGCAAAACAAACGGCACCTGCTGAAAGAAGAACCATATACCTGAACATGCAACAAACCTCCCGGTGCAACATACTGCAAGCAGGGTCCCGCAAAAAGTATCCCGCCGGTCATTTACGATGTACCTCAAGAACATTCTTATGTATAATCAACGCATGAAAATTTGGATTGCCCTTGCGCTGTGGATACTGGTTTCCATGTCAGCCGGCTTCATCGGTTCCAGATTCCCCCCCGGTGAATGGTATGAAGGTATTAACAAGCCCTCCTGGAACCCTCCCGGATGGATTTTCGGCCCTGTGTGGACACTGCTTTATATCCTCATGGGTATAGCAGCCTGGATGGTGTGGAAAGAGCGGGGTTTCTCGATACCAGTCTACATATTCCTGGGACAGCTGGTTTTGAATACTCTCTGGTCGTACCTGTTCTTCGGGCTGAACAGGCCTGATCTGGCCTTCTTTGAAATAGCGGTACTATGGATCCTCATTCTATGCACGATGATCCTTTTCTGGAAGGTCAGAACCACCGCCGGGGTTCTCTTCATCCCTTATCTTCTCTGGGTCAGTTTTGCTTCCGTTCTCAACTACACGCTCTGGAGACTCAATTCCTGAGCGTCAGGCGGGTTTTACTCAGAGCTGCCTGAAACGGTCAGATCTCAATTTTATCGCCCCACCCGTTTTCTATTGCGAAGTCCATGCATTTCCGGAAGATTCTTCCATTGAATTCGGGACAATCTATCCCCGCCGGCCTGAGGACTTCCGCTGACCTGGAATCATCAAAAACCCTTGTGTCGCAGAAATACGGGTAGTAAACATCCATGTAACGGTTTACAAGGGCCTGAAGAGCACCGTCTGAGGGAATTCCGTTGGAGATACCAATACCGCTTATCAAATAATGCTCCATAAGATATCCGGTAATTCCCTCAACCGTACAGGAACGAGGGTTAACCAGATGAAAAATACCAGTTGCGCCGCTTTCCATGATGATGATTACAGAATCCACCAGATAATCAACAGGAATGAGATTCAGCCATCCCTCACCGGGAAGGGATACCGGAAGCCTCAGTTTGCCATCGGACCCTAGAGAAGCACCAAGAACAGATGCTCTTTTCCCGCCGCGTTCCAGTATGTCACGCCTCAGGGAGTCTCTCAGAAAAAGGAATGTCCTCACAGGATAATACAAGGCATTGAATCTGAGACTTGCACCGGTTACGCTGTGCCCGTAGGTAATTGACGGTCTGAAAATGGTAAGGTCGGTTCCCCTGCTGCTGCAGAGTTCCGTTATCACCTTTTCTGCATGATTCTTCGATTGCTCATAGGGGTTGTTGAACTCCGACGGGAACTGAAGCTCCTCAGTAATTCTGCCCTGCTGAATTCCCGAAGCATAAGCCGTACTCATATGGAAAAAACGGTCACAACCGGGAAGGGCACGGAAAACGTTCTCGAGTCCTTCGATATTCGTTGCGTGCACCACCTTGCCAAGTCTCTGGGCAAATGAGGTATCCGCGGCGCAGTGAACCACAACGGGGATATCCTCTATGAGTTTCCTCTGCGCTGAGGACAGCCCAAGATCAGGTTTCAGTATGTCCACTGGAAGCACCAGGGGTTCCACACGGGGAGATAGTTCCATGAAGCGGAACAGATTGTCCACACGGCTCTTCGGGGAAACATTCCCCCGGGGACGAACGCCCAGAACGGTTTTCACTCCTCTGCGAACCAGTTCCGCTGTTAGGAAACCTCCCAGGAATCCCGCTGCTCCGGTTATGAATACCGGTTCATCCATCAGCTGAGCCTTGCGCCGTGGTAAAGAAATGATTCCTTTCTGGAAAAACCCTGATTGAAAAGGTACCTTATCCACAACACCCTTGGATCTTTCCGGGAAAATTCCTCGATCATCTCTCCTGCCATTACCATGGCCCTTTGCATTGCCGCCTTTTCCTCAGGGTCCGTATGATCCAGGTACATGTCCCATTCGAGAACCGCCATGGCTCCCCTGTCCAGAGGAGTGAGGAAACCGAAGTCCCCCCTCACTCCGCAAACTTCTGTCACATTGGTAAAACCCTGATTTATCCGTTCTATCTGCGGCAGATCATCGAGGGGCACATAAAGTATGAATGCAACCACATGACCTTCTCTACCCATTCTTGAACTGACGCTGCGGAAGGTATTCAAGAAAAGCATGTCAGTGAGGTCGTGTCTGGTGTACATGCTCGTGTAGAAATCCTTCAGATCTCCGTCAACGGCGGATACAAGGTTCTTCACCGAGGGATCCAAAACTGCCTGAACAAGAACTTCCATACCGGGTTCAGAGAGTATCTCATAGGGCCTTTTTCTGCCTTCGAGCCCTCGCAGTATCTCATGGGTCTCTCCCTCTGCAAGGGCGGTCATACCGAGGATAAAGGCAGTCATGAGTTCCTGGTCGAAAACGCAGGGTGCAAGCTCTTTCGCCGCTTCCAGGTGATGACCGTTACCCAGAACCACCACCAGGTATTCTATTCCCATATCATCCCTGAACACTCCACGCATGGAACAGGCCAGTTCAGCCGTTGGTGCGGTAAATGTGCTGAGGTATTCACCTCCAAGGACTCCGATACCCATGCCTATTCCTCTTCTGTTGAGCATGGCGGCATATGACACCGCAGAACCCATGTCCGGGAACGGCACGGCAATGGCGGATTCATCTTCTTCCACCGGGTAAAGCCTGACAACGGCCTCTGTGCAGATCCCCGGTCTTTGGAGCTCTTCCCTGGTAAAGGCAAAGAGATTGGGGGAATCTCTTCGGGACAGGGTGAAAACTTTCCCTTCGGGATCAACGAACCTGGCGTCTATGATGTTATCTGCACCGGTTCCCATGGAACTGGAAAAAAGCGAGAAAATACCGGAGCACATGATGTTCGCGCAGTACAGAGCGGATGGTTCTGCCGCATTCACCCTGTATCCCCGGGATACGGATTCCTTCTGCAGCTCGAAGGCACTGATCCCTGCCCCAACGGTGACTGCCCTGTTTTTCAGATCAAAATCCATTCTGCGCATTCTTACGGTGTCGATCACCACCCCTGGACTGAAGACGAAACCCATAACTGAGGAGCCGTTTCCCCGAACCGAGTAATCAAGATCGTTCTCTCTGCAAATTCCGACAATTTCCGAGACCTGGGCCGTGTCCTCTGGAAGAACCGCATACCTCGGAACGGTTTCCATGGAAACAGGGCATGGGTCATCGGCATAAGCATAAAGCAGAGAGGGATCATTCGTTGCATATCTCTCCCCGGTAACTTCCCTGAACTTTCTCAAAACATCGTCTTCGGCAATTTCACTCACTTCCAATGCATTACCGAGATAATCCTTCAACTCCCTGAACACTGAAAGGGGCCTGAGACCTGTTACGAAGTGGCACTGTCCCTCACAGAGACCGCAGAGGGAACACTCCGCAACCGCATGGATCAAGCCGGGAGTGACGCTGATCTTCCCGGAGAAAAGGGCCGAAGCCATATCCATAAGACCCTGGGGCCAGTAGGATACGAAGTGGTTACGCCGGCCTGAAGGACAAAGACCGTTACCTGTAAAATCGATCTTGCACATGGCGTAATGCCTGCACTGCGAGGCGGTTTCAGCTGCTTCTCTCAATGTCATCTCCCCCAGTAATCTTTGGTTCTGTAACGGTCGAAGGTTCTGCGAAGCGCAGCGGGATAGGGCACGAAGTAACTCTGGCTATCCAGATATTCCACACCGAAGCGGAGTATCCATGACTGGATCAGATTCAGAAGGGTTACCAGGGGTGTTCTGTCCTCTCTATACATCTCGAGGTTGTCCAGGAAGAAAACCCTTTCTTCAGGGGTGAGTTTCCCCGAGACATATCCGAAGGCGTGCTCCAGAACATTTACGTGTGATCTGTATGAAGGACCCTTTTCTAAGGCTTTCAGAAGGTGTTCCCGGTAAAGCGCCAGCGCCTTATCGATACCCGTCTCGCTCTGATGGGCAACGATCCTGCCCATCTCCCTCATCTCCTTCTGGTTATAAGCCATTAGAAGAAGCTTGTGTTTACTCTGGAAGGCAACAAGTTCCCGTGAACGGTGAATCTCCCTGAACTCCGCAAGCAGGAAAAGCTTGGTTAAAAAATGATCCCT
>CAZNFQ010000004.1:0-63242 GCA_964571965.1 uncultured bacterium
CGTAACGGCGCATTCCATAATCTTCATAAAGCTTGTAGGGAATACCGTACATGTAGTTTACCTGTGGCATGGTCTGATGGAACGCCGTATCGAACACCGCCACGTTGGGAATGCCCGGAAGGGATTTCATGGCGGCTTTGATACCCATGATATTTGCGGGGTTGTGCAGGGGTGCCATTTCGCTTACCTCTTCGAGGCCTTCCAGCACCTTTTCGTCGATAACGACACTGCTTGTGAACCTTTCGCCTCCGTGAACAACTCTGTGTCCGCATGCAGCTATTTCGTCCAGTGACTTCAGGGCACCTATTTCAGGATCCACTATTATATCCAGAGCCATTTCAAGACCGGTTTCGTGGTCGGGAATGGCCCTTGCGATCTCCGTTTTGCCCCCATGGTACTTGTACTTCATTCTGCCCTCTTCGAGACCTATCCGCTCGATAAGCCCCGAGGCAAGCATTCTCTCGGTTGCACCGTCGATGATCTGGAACTTGATGGATGAACTGCCGCTGTTGATAACAAGGATCTTCATTTCAGCCTCTTGCTCTATTTGGAAATGGTGTTTGAAAAGGGAAAAACACGCAGTGAACATACCCGATTTCAGAATCTATTTCAACTGTTTTCAGCCGATGCCCGTCTTTGTGTCTCGAGAACCGCGAAGAGAAAACCCCAGATACAGGAAAATCTGTAATTCGTTATCAGGGAGCTGCTCAGAGCAGCTATCACCAGCGCGGTGAAAGATGCTGTCAGCCACATTCCTGTTATCGTGGCTTCCGTATCCGCAGAACGAACCGTCAAAAGGAAACCGCCGGCAATACCTCTGGCATAGAGAAGGGCCAGAACAACTGCTCCTGAAAGACCGGTATTGAGAAGAAGCTGAAAGAAACTTCCGTCAACGTAAGGAATGGAAACCATGGAAAAAAGGTCAGGCCTGAAATAGTTGATCTCATGGCCGAAACCGGTTCCGAAAAGCATGGTAAGGGGTGATGCCTTCACCGTAACGATTATCTCATACCAGGAAAGGAATCTCGCCCATAGTGACACATCCCCCAGAAGACCGCCGTCGGCCCCTCCCCCGCGGGCGGCTACGTCTGCCGCGGAAAGAAGACCGGAAGCCGCAACGAAGGCTACCGAACCCACTGTGAAAACCACCAGCAGAAGGACTCTGGAAAAAAGCGGTCCCAGCCTGACGCCATCCCTGCCCTCCCTTGCCATATCCGCTACGAAGGCGGCCAGGGCACCTGCTGCAATTGCAAGCCACAATGCCCTGGACTGTCCCAGAAGCAGTGAAGCTCCCATTGCGAGAATTGCAAATACCGCAGGTATAACTGGAATGGTGCGGCCTTTTTTCCAAAGCTGGAAAGATATGAGAAAGAGACCGATCATTACCACATTAAGCTCCCTGGAAGTCACCCTGAGGCCTGAGGCCTGTCTTATGTAGACCCCCTCGCCGCCGGTAAAGCCCTTGAAAATCACCCATAGTGCCGCAATGAGGGAAGCTGCCACCAGGGTTCTTCCAAGCAGTTTCCGGTTCTTCTCTTTTTTGAGTATCCACATTGAAGGGAAAAAGAACAGATAACCCAGCATGGTCTTCAGAAAACCACCGGCGCTTTCAGGATCGTAACCTCTGATCAGCCCATGAATGAATCCCGCAAGGGAGATCCCTGTGAGTATCAGTATCAGTCTTCCGGATCCGGTGGATTTCACCCTGCCGTCGCCGTCGATAAAGGCTCCGGTCCACATTATGAAGATCCATAGCTGCAGAACATCATCCACCCGGATGCCGAAGGGTCCCGCATAAACGCTCAGTCTGGCCAGGAACATCGTGGTGAAAACCACCTGAATGCAGAAGAGCAGCGAAGCCATTCTGGGCGGGTATGCGAAAACCATCGCTGAAATCATGAGGAAAGAAGCTGCCCCGGCGGCGGGGATAAGCAGATCCGTAACCGCTCCGGCAATGACTATGAAGCAGACGGCAAGAAAACCGTAGAGTAAAACCCTGTCGGATCCCCTATTCTTCAAAAGCGGCAGCTCCGGCTACAGCCTCTGCGGTTGCCTCCGCCACCCACTTCAGAAAAACCGAATCCTCTCCGCCGAAAGCAGCGGGAGTGTGGGAATCCAGATCAAGCTCACCCACCAGTTTTCCCCTGTAAGCCACAGGAGCGACGAACTCGCTTCTCACATGGGGACTGCAGGACAGATAGTTGGATTCGGCTTCCACGTCGTCCACCACGAAAACCTCCAGGGTACTTGCAGCCTGACCGCAGATGCCCTGGCCGAACCTGATCCTGGTGTGTTCCGTGGGTTCCCCTGCAAAGGGTCCCAGAACCAGCTCCTGCTCTGAATCCCTGTCCACCAGGTAGTAACCAACCCAGTGATAGTCCCTGACCTCGGAACGAAGCAGATCGCAGACCGCCTGGAGCTTCGCTTCCGGAGGGACCGCCTCGTCCATTATCCTTCTTACGGCAATCCTCAGATCCTCACTATTCAACAGTTTCCTCCTCCATGGACTCCCAGAGAACCAGGGCTCTTCTTATGTGCGGAACGGTAATGGTTCCTCCCACCACGTTCCCGATGCCAAGCACCTCAACCAGCTGTTCCTTCGTTACCCCTGTCTCGTAACAGCGGTGAACATGCCATGCTATGCAGTCATCACATCTGAGAACCAGGGATGCCGCAAGCCCGACCATCTCCTTTACCTGTTCCGAAAGAGCACCCTCGGTGTAGGCGATATTATCCACACTGAGCATTCTTTTCATAACACGGTCTGCACACTTCACCACGGTTTCATTCTGTTTTCCCCGTTCATGGAGAAATTCCCCTATGGAATGGTATTCAGGCATTTGCGCTCCCCGCTGTTTTTCCTAACTATTACCAGAGCCGTTACGTCATCCTGCTGGTCCGTATCGCCTCTGAACTTCTCCAGAATGCCGGTGAGGGTGCTGACTATCTCTCCGGCAGGTTCCTTGCAGTGCTTCTGAACGAAGGTTCTGAGTCTTTCCACCCCGAAGGGTTCTTCATCAGGGGTCATGGTCTCGGTTACTCCATCGGTGTAAAGCAGAAGTCTGCTGCCGGGTTTCATTTCCACGGTTGCCATGCTGTACTCCGCTTCGGGAATGACCCCCAGTATAAGGCCGCCGCGATCCATTATTTCCATGTCACCCGCACCTGCCCCGGAGCACAGCATTGGAGGATCATGACCGGCGCAGCAGTATTCGATCTGTCCCGTTTCAGTATCTGCGAAGGCCAGGAAGAAGGTAATGAACGTGTCATCGGGCATTCTTCCGCAAAGTGCCCTGTTCAGTCTGAAAACCGTTTCAGCAACGGGCAGGCTCTCCCGAAGCAGGGTTCCAAGACTGGCCTGCAGCGCCGCCATGAGAAGTGCCGCCGCCGCTCCCTTGCCGGAAACATCGGCTATTGTTACCGCGATTCTTCCATCTGATAGGGGAATGACGTCGTAGTAGTCCCCCCCCATTGTTCTGCAGGGAATGCTCAGAGCTTCGATCTCCCATCCTTCAGGTTGTGATATCTCTCCGGGAAGAAGGTTTCTCTGCATGTCACGGGCCAGTTCAAGCTCCCTTTCAAGTGACTCCCTCTGAAGTTTGTCTCCGAAAAGCCTGGCGCTTTGAACCGCCTGGGCTATCTGGCGTGTGAAGCTTTCGAAGAGCCCCCTTGTGTAATCCAGGAAGAAAAACTGCTTCGAACTGGCAGCCATTATTACCCCCAGCCGTTCACCGCGGACTTCCACGGGGGCCGCTACCATGGAGGCTATTCTGGAGTATCCGTTACTGTCGTCCTCCAGTTTTCTCAGAGTGCTTCTTCTGTAATTGTTTATCATGAAGCCGCCGCCGGTGGCGTCTATCCTCTGGGAAAGTCCCCTGTACCAATTCTCCGGTATCTTTTCCGGGAGGGTTTCGAAACCGCTGCTTCTGCTGTGAAGGTGATCGTCACCGGAATTGAGATGGAACCAGCACACATCAGCCCCGGTGAGATTGACTCCCAGGCGTACTGCGGCATTGCAGAGCTGATCCAGTTCGAAACTGGAGTGAAGAACCTGGCTGAGGTCCTGCAGTGTTGCCAGTTCTCTGCTTTTCTTTTCCAGTATCCTTGCTGTGGGGAGTTGAAGAAGCATTGTAAAAAAGGCAAAGAGAATGTAAACGGCAGATACCATTGCAGCCGCCGTTTCAAGACCGCCTGTGCCGGGAATGCCGTTCCCGGAAAGCCAGTAATACACACCCCGCATCATTACAACCGCTGCCAGAGCAGCCAGGAGAAGCATGTATCTGGATTTCCTGGAGAGGTACTGAACCCATCGCTGACATAAACCCAGGGCGATGGAGAAGGCAAGAAGCAGAACTCCCGAGAATTCCAGCTCGATCCCCCGGAAGAGAGCGCTTCGAGAGCTCAGGGTGAGGTTCATTCCTATTACGTGAAGAAGACCCGAGAGGAACACGAGAAATACGGTAATGCGGTAGAGCCATACGGTGAGAGTGGATCTGTCCACATACACGAAACCCCTCACCGAGGCCAGAAGAACCAGAGTGACAGCCAGAATGGCCAGTCGGATCAGAGGTACTCCGGGTACAGAAACGCTGTCACCTGACAACTGGGCGTTAAGGGTGTCCGACCCTGTGGAGGTGTCGACGCTGGTGGAGGTGAGAACGGCATTAATAAGAACCCCGGTGGCAGCTCCCGTTACCTCGCCGAGGGTACCCAGAAATTCTCCGGTCTGTCCTGTGAAAACGGAATCTACGAAGCTTTTTACCTGGCCGCTGCCCACCTCGGCTACATTATCGATTCTTTCTCCCAGATCACGCAGCCGCGTGGCTCTTTCGTTATCTCCGCTGGTATTGGATATTCTCTCGCCTGAACCGGCAAAACCGGTCAGGCCCCAGAGAAGCACCACTGAGAAGAAAGAGAGAACAAGCCTTCGGGAAAGACTGATCCCCCTGAGAAGCTCTCCTGCTCCCAGGTAAAAGAAGATTCCCGCCACAAGGAAAAGAACACCGGCGGAGATCCTGGTGAAACTGCTGCCCAGTGTGGAAGGGGAAAGCAGGATGAGAACCAGAGCAGCAACTATCAGAACACTCCGGAGCAATATTCCTTTTTTCATGAAGGTCCTTATTCCCACGATAATCTACTTCAGACTTCCGGCAATTTCCCCGGGGGTGCCTTTGAATACGGTACCCAGCTTGAGATCCTTCATCTGATAGATACCACCGGCCACTTCATCAGGTCCCACGGTAACTGCCCGGGGTACACCAAGCCTCGCCGCTTCTGCAAATTGCCTGCCCAGTTTCCTTCCTGAAACATCCATTATGGTTCTGAAACCCAGTTCCCTGAAGAACGAGGCAAGAGAAGCGGCGCTGCCGAGAACTTCCTTCGAGAATACCGCAATATAGATGTCGGCGGGAGAAGCTCCTTTGACAGATTCCGGAATGAGATCATAGGTCTCCAGGAACAGCGACAGGGTGAGTACCCCCATTCCGAAACCAACCCCGGATATTCTCTTGCTGCCGAAGAGACCCACGAGGTTGTCATATCTGCCGCCGCCGCATAGAGCTCTATTGTTTTCTCCCCCGGTGTCCATAAGTTCGAAAACTATTCCGGTGTAGTAATCCAGCCCCCTTACCACTCCCGGGGAGAAAACTGCGCTCTCGATACCGGCGTCTGTGAGAAGTTCCTGGAACTCGACTATTTCAGTGTAGGATTCACTGTTCTTCATAAGGCTTACAAGCCAGGGATCCCGGGCAGATTCCACTGAAACCAGCCTTGAAACGGATTCTGCCACAGTAACATTATCCCCGCAGACCTGAAGCAGGTGATCCTGCCAGTCCTCCGGTTTCATTTTGTCCTTTTTGTCTATGGCGGCAAAAACCGAAGGAAGTGATCCCCGGCAGACACCGCACAGGGCAAGTGCCTCTGACATGAATCTTCTGCTTGACCACCCTATTCGATAAATGGAGGGTTCAGCTCTGAAAGCTTTCATCACTGAATGCAGCGCCATCATGATCTCCAGTTCCGCCGCAAGGCTTTCAGAGCCTAGAATATCACAGTTGAACTGAAGGAATTCCCTTACTCTTCCCCTTTGAGGTCTTTCGTACCTGAAGCACAGGGGCATGGAGAACCATCTTACGGGAAGATGCAGCTCTCCCCTGGCAGCTATCATTCTCGCCAGAGAGGGGGTCATTTCAGGACGGAGAATAACATCCCTGCCGCCTCTGTCGCAAAAGGAATAGCTCTGCCTCTCAACCAGCTCCCCACCGGACTTCGCAGCGAAAAGCGACATTGGCTCCACCACGGGACCGTCATACTCTTCGAAACCTGCGATCAGTGAAGATTTGCGCAGTATGTCAGTTACGTACTTCTCTGTTCTGAACTCTTCGGGATACCTCTGGCGCATACCACCGAGAGGTTTTGTGGAAAGAGCCATAAAACACTCCTTGATAATACTTTCATGGTTTCAGTCTTGTGGTTGTCTCGAGTATCCTACCCTGTGGAATACCGCGCTGGCAACCCCTGTCAGGGCTTAATGGTGTAAGCTTCCGGCATTACCGTTTCACATAATACCCAGGGAGCAACAGGATAAAGTGAACCCATGCTCGAGGCCATCTCTTCCAGTGCAGGGGCTATTCGACGGGACATCTCATCCCATGCGGCCGTAAAGATCATCTCATGGTTCTGGGTTCCGCCGAACCTTCTGTCCCCTGCACAGGGAAGTCCGAGAACAGCGGTACGTTTCTCCAGGGCAAGGCCTATGGAGCTGCATACTGCAGCCTCAGCCACTGTATCTCCCCGTGTTATACCACCTGAGTTCCAGGCATTGGCGTGGACCAGTCTCATGATCTGTGCGGGATTTCCGTAAACGATGACCGCCATGGGTTCGAAAAGGGTATCCCCCAGGGGCGAGAACTGTATGCCTGCCCAGGGAGCCTTCTCATCACCTGTTTTGAAGGTGTTTCTGAAGAACTCCCTTCCTGCATCAGCAGTTGCCGTGTATTTGCCCACGGCGGCAGTGCCGTCGGTGAACTCCGCTGGTGTCCGGATCAGACCGGCGCATGCGGCGCCGATGGAACATACCATGCGTTGGGGAATGCCGGAGGAATACTCGCCTGCGTGTCTTGCTCTGGAGATCAGCTGGCAGTTGTTGAGTTTCAGTTCAAGAGGCTCAGCGTGGAGATTCTCCTCCTTCTCCACCAAACCGCAAGCCACTGGAAAGGTGTCCAGTTTCAGCACTGTGCATAACAGGTCGCTAATCTCTTTGGGGGTCATCTTTCATCCTTTCCTGTAGACGGTATCTTCCTTCGAACCGGAATCTTCCAGATAACCTTCCGCAAGGTCGAAGAGGCTCAGGTCAGCGGCGTTCTGTCTTTCCCTGTCAACAGCCTCATTGCCGATCCTGCTCCGTATTTCCCTGAGGAGTTCAAGGCACATCCCCTCTGACTCCGCATCCGATGCCGGCTGGTGAAGAAGCGCTATTGCGGTATTAGCCGCTTTTTCAGGATTCCCCCTGAGGAGTTCCAGCCTTGCGAAACCGCAGACGGTCCTGATGAGAACAGGTTTATTCCCGGACCTGGCTGATGTTTCAGCGGCCCTGGCTAAAAACTTTTCTCCTCTCTGGAGGTCTCCGTTCTCGAGATAGTAGAAGGCGAGACCGTTAAGGGATCCGCTTATTATGTTCTCGTCATGGGCCTTTTCGCCAAGGGCAAGAGCCTCTTCGTAGTTCTTCCTCACGTCTTCTGAACTGCCGCGTTTTCTGTTCAGGAGGGCAAGGTTCATCTTAATACCCGCCTGACCCCTGATACTGCCTATGCGCCTGAAATAGTCGGCAGCAGTCATGTAGTGCTGTTCAGCCTCGCCGAAACTGCCCTGGGAGGCTTCGATCTCTGCCAGCTGATTCAGCGCATCCGCGCATCTTCCAGTATAACCCGCCGTTTTCACCGCAGACAGATAGGCAAGGAACGCATCCCGGGCCCTGCGGAAATCTCCCTCTGAAGCCGCAAGTCTCCCCATGTAAAGCCTGGTTTTCCATTCACCGCACCGGTAGGACATCTCCCGGCACCTGGCGGCTATTCCAGGGATCATACTCCTTGCGGCGCCGTAGTTTCCGGACTGCAGGTTGTAGTTAACGAGTTCCAGTTCGGCCTCCAGACCATCCAGAGGACAATCGCTGCGGTCATACATCATAATTGCTTCCTCGAGGTAATCTCCGGCACCGGAAAGATTGCCTGTTTCCACCATTATGAAACCCTTCGTATAAAGAACCCTTGCCCTGTCGCAGTCAAACATCCCCTGCCCGGTCTCCACGGCCATGGAAATAAGCTTGCCGGATACGGTCATTCTTCCAGTTCTAAGCGCAAGAAGGCTCTGACAGGCCATGAGAACCGATGCGAGTCCCTCGGGAAGCGGCACTGAAGAATCCCTGAGAGCTTCTTCCATCATGTTGTACCCGGTTCTTAACCTGCCTCTGTCGAGACAGTACACGAAAACGGGCTTGAGCATCTGGCGGAGGAACCTGAACCGGTTTTTCTCCACTGCCAGTTTCCAGGCCAGAGTTATGTCATCGAAGGAAGTCTTTATTCCGTCCAGTCCTCTGCCCGCTTCAAGACCAGTCCATGCCATCTCTCCGTAGGCAGCGGCCCTGGATGCAAAATACCTGCAGTGCATCTCCCGTGCCACCTCGAAACCCCTGGAAAAGGGGTTCTTCTCCTGAATGATGAAATCCCTTGTCATGGCCGGAATGTGAATGCCCATGTCATCCCTGAGAAGGAAGGATCTGTCAACGAGAGAGAGGAGCATCTCCGGGGAAACATCTGATATTTCCTCCGCTTCCTGAACGGTAAAATGCCCTGCAAAAACAGTTAGTCTCGACAGTGCGTTCCTCTCAACGGCAGAAAGCTGATCCCAGGACTCCTGGAACAGGTCCGACAGTCCCTCTATGGTCTTCTCCTTGCTTGTACCTCCAAGGAATGAAGGGTTGGCCCGTATTCTTCTGCAGATTGCAGTAACGGACATTACCCTGGTCCATGATGCGGCAAGCTCTATTGCAAGTGGAGCTCCGCTGAGAAGGGAGCATATCTCTTCCACCAGTTTCAGGTTCAGGTTTCCTGAAAATCTGATCCCGGCAAGTCTTTCAGCTGTCTGAATAAATATGCCCGCCGCAGGAGAAGGTCCCCCTGAGTCGGGTCTCTCGGTTGAAATGCCCTCCACTGGAACAACACTTTCGCCATGAAGATCAAGGGCGGCTCGAGAGGTGGTTATCACAGTTACTCCACCACAGGATGAAAGAAGCTCAGAAATGAAAGATACGGCCTCATCGCCGGGTTTCACATTTACGAAAACAAGGAGCATTCTGGAATCCTCTATGAAACCGGATATGGTTTCAGCAGCTCTTCTGCCTGAGGGCAGCGACAGCTCGGAGGCCAGCCTCACAGGGACGGAGGTGCCTTCAGAAGAACAGTCGACCATGCAAATCCCCGCGGGGAACATGAACTCATTCTGTCCCGCTGCCCTTATTGCAAGCCTGCGGCATCCCATACCGCTCATGCCCCTCAGGGTGATCAGCCTGCTTCCTTCATCGAGGAGCCGGCGGATTTCTTCCAGTTCCCTCTTCCGGCCAACGAAGGGGCTGAGGTCCACGGGAAGGTTGTTTATCTCCGCGGTGGTTCCGAAAGCCATTCTTGCACCGAGGGGGAAATCCCTGTAATCTTCCTCCAGTGAGTAGTTTCCTTTGATGCTTGACAGGTATCCCCTGCGCTTCAGGTGGTTTATTCCCTGAATGAACAGACCCGGCAGTCCGCCTGTTTCACCGTGAAACCATTCAAGAAAATCATCAGGGGGGTTCCACATCAGAGCTGAACGGAACCAGGCCCTGCAGTCCTCCAGGGAAACCGGACCCAGCCGGACAGAGGATGAAATTCCTCCGAAACCTCCTCCATCCAGCAGCGAACTCCGCTCGGTGGATGCCGTAACGATCATCCAGCCCGGATACATGGCATAAAACTCCATGAGAGCTTCAATGGAGGATCTGTCAATGGTGTGCATATCCTTGAGGAAGATTCCCAGGCTCATCGACGAACCCGCATAAGCGTAGAGAGCATCTACAACGGCCTTCTTTTCAGGGGTACACTTGAGAACTCCGGTGAGGGCCGAGAACGGTGTCTGAGTATCGCCACCCGGCACCGTTAGAAGTTTGTAGTCTCCAAGGGAAAGAAAAGAGGATGCCGCTTCCATGAAACAGCCCTTCCCTGCTCCATCCGGGCCGAGAACCAGGAAGAAACCCCTGCCCTTCTCCGCTGCCTCATGGGTAAATGACACAAAATGAGAAAGCTCTCTGTCCCTTCCCAGAAGTCTGCCGTCCTTTACTCCGGAGTCTTCCTTCTGCAGCGCATCATCCGAGGAAACAACTCGGTTCCTCCCTACACGTTTGGCAGAATAGAGCCTTCTATCGGCCACGTCGAAGAGCTCCCTTGCGGAATGACCGTCATCGGGAAAAACGGATACTCCTATGCTCAAGGTAATGGACAGGGGAGGATTGCCTTCGAATTCTCTTTCCGAGCACTCACGGAGAAGTCTTGAGGAAAAGGACTCTGCTTCTTCCGTGTCAGCCCCGGGAAGCAGTGCGGTGAACTCATCTCCCCCATAGCGGAAGAGCATATCCCCCGCCCTGGAAGCACCAAGGGCTCTCTTGCCGAATTCAGAGAGGATGATGTCGCCTCTGTGATGACCGAAACCGTCGTTAATGCTCTTGAAGTGATCTATGTCGATAACGGCAATGGCGAATCCGCGGCTGTCTGCCACCAGTTCATTGAGTTTTCTGGTGAAGAACTCTCTGTTTCCCAGCTGCGTAAGAGAATCGATGTCGTTGATGTTCCTTTTATCAGGCAAGCTCCATCCCTCCGCTTTCGGTATACCCGGTCACAATGTTATATCCGAAAAAGACCGGTTTGCAAAGACTGCATCCCGGAGCGGGAAAGCTCAGTTCACGGAGAAAGCTTTCCCCACATCGGCGGGTGCGGTGCCGGTGACACTGAAGAACAGTTCCTGCAGATCCATCCCGGAGAGTTCTCCCGAATTTACCATTCTTTTCAGGCTGCCTCTGTTAATTATTCCGAACCGGTTGCAATATGCCGAGGCAACAGACAGTGTGTGGGTGGATATGATCACCACAGCACCTCTGGACGAAGCTGCTTCCGTCATTCGCCAGAAGGTGGCGGCGGCAGGAGGATCAAGACCCACAAGAGGCTCGTCTATCACGTAAAGATCAGGCCGAGCGGTGAAAGCACCGGAAAGGACCACCCTTTGTATCATTCCGTGAGAATAGGAACCTGATCTGCCGTCGATCCAGTCTCCCATCTCGAAAATATCCGTGCAGAGCTCTATTCTCCGCTCCAGTTCCCCGCGGGGGATCTGCCTCAGTCTGCCTGTGTAAAGAAGATACTCCCTGCCGGTGAGATGCGGGAAAACCGTGGGTTCGTCAGGAACATAGGCGATTTTTTCTCTCATGGAATCCACGGCTTTTCCGTTCAGGAACACAGAACCTTCATCGGGAATTATGAGTCCCGCTATCATCTTCAAAGTGGTGGTCTTTCCTGCTCCGTTGGGACCTAGAAGGCCAAAGATCTCTCCCGGGCTGATACTCAGGGAGAGGCCGTCAACTGCCTTCTTCTCACCGTAGCTCTTGGAAAGGGATGCAAGATTCAGACCTTCCACTGTTCATCCTCCCCGATAAGGGCATCTACGAAATCTTTCCCGCTGAAGGGTACGATATCATCTGCACCTTCTCCAACTCCTATGTATCTTATGGGAAGACCCAGCTGTCTTGCCATGGCGAACACCGCTCCCCCTCTTGCCGTGCCGTCCAGTTTCGTAACCGCCAGATCCGTTACGGGCACCGCCTCCATGAACTGCTCCGCCTGGGCCAGGGCATTCTGACCCACTGTTCCGTCAAGGACAAGAAGAACCCTGTGTGGAGCTCCGGACATTGCCTTCCCAGCAACCCTGTGAACCTTGGCAAGTTCGTCCATCAAACCCTTCTGGGTAGGCAGTCGTCCGGCGGTATCAATGAGAAGACGTTGATATCCCCCTGATACGGCCTTTTTCACCGCATCGAATGTGACGGCCCCTGGATCAGCTCCCGGTGAACCGGCGAAAACAGGTATATCCAGTCTTTTCCCCCATAGAGAAAGCTGTTCCGATGCCGCGGCCCGATAGGTGTCGGCACAGGCCATCAGTACCCTTTCGCCGGAATTCCTGAACATTCCTGAAAGCCTTGCTATAGTGGTGGTCTTGCCGGCGCCGTTCACCCCCACCACCATAGTGATGAGGGGATTTTCAGTAAAGTGGTCATCCGGATGCGCTGGAACGAGTTCCAGGAGAACACCGGACAGGACATGGCGCCATCCCCTCTCTCCGTCCGCTCTGTACTCCGTTCTGAAACGATCCAGAACCATTTCCGTGAGCTCCCAGCCCAGGTCGCTTCCCAGAAGGATTTCCTCTGCTTTTTCCAGAGTTTCGTCATCAACTCCCGGTTTGAAGACCGTGCCAAGCTTTCTGGAAAGCGCATCTCTGCTTTTCTTGAGACGTTCTCTCAGGTTCAACTGTTCTTCACCATCTCTTCCATATTAACCGAGGTAATGCAGCTTACGCCCTCCTCTGCCATGGTAATTCCGTAAAGGACGTCAGAACCCTCCATGGTTCGCTTGTTATGGGTTATTACGATGAACTGGGTATCTGTGCTGAACTCCCTTAGTATGGCAATGAATTTATCTATGTTGGAATCATCGAAGGGCGCATCCAGCTCATCCAGAACGCAGAAAGGCGATGGCTTCACAAGGTACAGGCTGAAAAGAAGAGCAACTGCAGTCATGGCTTTTTCGCCCTCTGAAAGGGCAATTACATTCTTCAGTTTTTTGCCCAGCGGCCTGGCCATGATCTCTATTCCACCCTCCAGGGGATCTTCACCCTCCATGGAGAAGATGTCTCCCTCTCCTCCTCCGAAGAGCTTGCCGAACATCTCCCTGAAGTTCTCCCTGACTTTTTCGAAAGTCTCCCGGAATCTGCCTGCGGCTTCCTCATTTATTTCCCGGATTGCCCTGGAGAGACTTGCCCTGGCCTCCTCCAGATCGGTTTTCTGCTCTATAAGGTACTCGAGTCGTCTGTAGGTTTCCTCGTACTCACCAACCGCCAGCATGTTTACAGGCCCGATACGCGAAAGCCTTTCGTTTTCTTCCAGGAGTTTTCCCGTGAGTTCCTCCGCCGAGAGGTCGAGATATGGATTATCACCGGCGGTAAAGGTTTCTTCCATGCTCTCAAGCTTTTCCGTGAGTACCCTTGCCCGGCTTTCCTGTTCGATCATCAGGGATTTAGCCCTGCCCAGCCTGTCCCTGATCTGCTGAACCTCCCTCTCGAGGATGGCCGTACTCTCCATGAGACGGTTTCGCTCAACTGCAAAACCGTTCCTCAGTTCCTCGGCTTCTCCCCTTTCTTCCTTTACACCTTCAGCTTCCTTCTCAAGCTCCTCCAGCCTTTTTTCCATGGTACCTATTGAGGTGGATGCTGCTGCGTTCGCCCGGGAGATCTCCTCCAGGAGGTCATCTATCCTGTCCCTCTCAGACCGGAGCATGGCCGTTCTGTCTTCGATTTCCTTTTCTCTGTTCCTTTTTTCCCTCAGATCGAACTGGATACCGTCCGTACTTCTTACGGTTTCGGCGAGAAGCTTCTCTAAACTGGATATCTCAAGGGAGATCTCTTCAGCTTCTGCCGCCACCTGATCCTTTTCCAGCTGAAGGTTCTCCATCTCCCGGGTGTGATTGATCTCTGAGGTGTCATGATTATCCTGTTCCAGGGTCCCCAATTCAGTTTCAGCTTCGTTCAGCTCTTTTTCCAGCAGCTCCAGGGCCGACTCCATTGAAGATAACGTGGAATTTACAGCCGCAAGTTCCCTCTCTCTGCCGGCGGACTGATCCTGAACCCCGGAAAGAGAATCACCGATACCGTCCATTTTCCCCCGGGTGTCCCTCAGTTCATCCGAGATCCTCTGAAGTGACTGTTTTTTCTCACGGAGTTCGTCCCTGATGTCGTTTACAATCTGCTGCAGTTCCAGAGAACCGGCCGCTTCCGCAGCCACACCCAGCCGGAGAAATCCCTCGGGACGGAAAAGGTCGCCGTGGGCGGTAACAACCGGCACCGGACATCCCTCTTCCACCCATTTCATGGCAGTGGTTCTGTCCGGTGCAAGCACACCCCTGCGCAGAACGGCTTCCGCCACGGGGCTGACCCCCGGATTCCCCACACACTTGTCCAGTGTTCGGGAGCCTTCGGGAAGGCTGTATTCTCTTTTTCCGGGAAACTGCACGAAGAGGGCACCGTCACCGGGGGTATCAAGATCGGCCTTCTCTGCGGGAACAGCCGAATTGAAGCCATGAAGAAAAGCCCCAAGAGCTTTGCCCATACCCGGAAGAGGTTCAAGAAGGGACGAGAGTGACTCGGGAGATACGCTTTTCAAAAGAGCTTCTTCAGCCCTGGAAAGGTGATCCTCGAGGACTGCAGCTTCTCTTTCCGCCCTGGCTTTACCACTCCTCAGATCTTCCCAGGGCTCCTGAAGGCCGTCAAGAACGAGTCTGTACTCACGGGAGGCCCTGCTTAGATCTTCAATTTCTCCCATTAGCCGGGCTTTCTCCCCGAGCAGATCCGAGAGCTCGGCTTTGCCCCGGGAGATCCTTTCCCGAATGCCGTGCACCGTTCTTTCCAGCCAGACCATGCGCTGGTTCCTGGCTTCATCCTGCCTTATACCATCAAGGTAACGCTTCTGCAGCTCTGCAGCTTTTTCTTCCAGCACGGTAAGTTCACTTCGGATCTCTCCGGCCTTTTTTCTCCGGCTGTCAAGTTTCTCCCTAATTCCCAGGATCTCTTCTTCAGCTGCCCGGTACTTCTTCTCAAGTTCACAGGTTAAAGGTTCCAGTGCCGCCTTTTCCCCCTGAAGGGTTTCAATATCCCTTCTGTAAAGTTCGGCTCTTTCCCTTTCTCTTGCAGTCCGGGAGTTATTCTCTGCTATCCGGGAGGTGGATGATTCGATTTTCTCCACCGTTACAGCTGTTTCCCTGTCCATGTTTGCAAGCCTGGAATCCAGCGCGGCACAGTTTGCGTGGGCCTGGTCAAGTCTGCTCTGCACCCTTGAATATTCCGTTTTTGCCTCTGCCAGAACTGCGCTTCTGGCTGCAAGGGCTGCTGTTTCTCTTCCCACCACTGCACCTGTTTCATCCAGGAGGCCGGTACAGGTTTTCAGCTGAGACCGTATCTCTCCTGACTCTATGAGGGCAGCCGCTTCCCGGAGTGATCTTATGGAATCAGAGATCCGCTCGTGCTTCCTGTAGGCGGAAACCTGCCTTTTCAGACCTGTACAGGTCGATTCAACCTCCGATATTATGTCTGCAAGTCTTTCCAGGTCCGATGCGGCGGATTCCAGTTTCAATTCCGCACGGTGTCTCTGTATCTTGTATTTTACGATTCCAGCAGCCTCATCGAAGAGGAAACGCCGGTCTTCCGGCCGGCTTGACAGAATTCTCCCCACCATTTTCGCTTCGAGTATCCAGTATCCGGTGGATCCGAGGCCCCTGTCCACGACCAGGTCGGTGATGTCCATCAGTCTGCATCTGGAACCGTTAATACTGTATTCGCTATCCCCTGAACGGAACAGCCTTCTTGAAACGGACACCTCATCGTAATCGAGGTTCAGCGATCTGTCAGAGTTGTCGAAGGTAAGGGTAACCTCAGCCATTCCAACCTGTTTCCGTTTCGTGGAGCCTGAAAAGATCACGGATTCCATTTTTTCAGTGCGGAGCTGTCTGGGACTCTGTGTGCCCAGAACCCAGCGAATGGCATCGGCCACGTTGCTTTTTCCGCAGCCGTTAGGTCCCACTATTGCGGATATCCCCTTTCTGAAATCTATCCTGAAGGGGTCGGCAAAGGATTTGAATCCAAGGATCTCAAGACTTTTAAGACGCATTCGTTTCCCTGTTTCGTTCAATGAACACAAAGATGTAAATTACGAAGCTCACTGCCACCAGAACCGCAGCGGCAAGTCCCAGCAGATCGGTCCTGAACAGTATCTCTCCCCCGGGCAGCTCTGCTCCGGGAAGAAGGGCCTGCTTTATCATGTAAAGGGCCAGGGCGCATGTGGCGGCTTTACCCCAGAGATTGGAAGCGGGAGGCCGCATCTTTCTGGACATGAGTAATCCCCCAAAAGCGATCAGGCCGTCGCGGATTACAAGCATCCATAGAATCCAGGACTGGATCAGGTCCATCCTGAGAAGCGCCAGGGCCATCAGGAGAAATGCAGCCTTGTCCGCTGCGGGATCCAGTATTTTACCCCAGTCGCTGACTGTACCGGTTCTCCTTGCAACAAAACCGTCGAGCCAGTCGGAGGCGGTGGCCAGAACCATGAAGATGCCTGTGAGCAGAATGTTACCGCGGATGAGCATCAGTGCCGCAGCAGATGCAAGGGGAATCCTTGCCATGCTTATCAGGTTGGCAGCGGTTAAAAAGCGTCCCTTTATCAAACCCCGTCCTCCAGCAGTCGCTCTGCGTGAACTCTTGCGCCGTGGCCTCCGCCGAGAAGTCTTGCCAGTTCCTCCACCCGTTCCCCGGGTGTGTCCAGATGCTTCACTGTGGTTACAGGCATCCCTTCATGGTAACTCTTCTCCACTGCCAGGTGACGGTGAGCCCTTGATGCAATCTGGGCAAGGTGAGAAATAACTATGGTCTGACGGGTCTCTGAAGCACGGAGCAGGGATTTTGCAAGCAGATGAGCAGTTTCGCCTCCGGTTCCCGCATCTATCTCGTCGAAAATCAGGGTGGACGCGGAACCGGAATCTGCCAGCACTATTGCCAGAGCAAGGGCCACCCTTGAAAGCTCTCCTCCGCTGGCAACGGACTCCAGGGGTTCCATGGGGATACCGGCATTCCCTGTGAACATGAATGATACGTGATCCGCCCCGGAAGAGATGAGTTTTCTACCCTCTGTCTCCATACCTTCCGTAAGCGCATTGATCTCAACGGCAAAACAGGCCTGAGGCATGTTCAGGCTTCTGATCTCCCCCAGGGTCTTCTTCGACAGGAGATCACCGGCTTCCCCCCTTCTTTCCGTGAGCCTGCTCGAAAGCTCCAGAAGTTCACGGGACAGAAGGGAACATGACTCTTCCAGTTTCTGTATCCCTGCGGCGGCGTCATCGTATTCCTGAATTCTCTTCTCCAGTGATTCGGAAGCCTGAAGAACTGCTTCGATGGTTCCGCCGAAACGGGCCATGAGCCTGGAATAAAGGTCAAGACGCTCCTCGATCCCGGCCATGAGCCGAGGAGCTTCCTCTCCGGCTTCCATTTCCCGCAGCACCAGTGAAGATGCCTCTTCAAGGGCGATCACGGACTGTTCCAGAAGATCTGTTATGGAACTGCTCTCAGGTGACTCACGGCGAACTCTGCGAAGGGTCCCCTGCAGAGAAGACAGCACCCCTTCATCGGATGTAAGGATCTCCGAGACCCAGGAGAAAAGAACGGAGTGTTCAACTGCGTTCCGCAGCTGATTCTCCCTCTCCACCAGAGAAATGTACTCTTCCCGGTTCGGTTGGAGTTCACTGAAAAGTTCCCTTTCGTGGAGAAGTATCTCCCTGCCGGATGACGCCGTGATAATGTATTCCTCCAGCTTTTCCTTCTCAGCCAGTTTATCTTTGAGTTCCATGTATTTCAGTGTGAACTCTCTGCGGAGGTCCTCGGTTCCTGCGAAACGGTCCAGCAGTTCCAGCTGCCTGGATGATTTAAGAAGTTCGGGGGTCGAACGCTGACTGTGGAGTTCCACGAAATGCTGAACGGCTTTCCTTACCTCATCCAGGGTGGCCAGGGAATCATCTATGAATATCCTGCTTCTTCCTTCCAGGCTTATCTCACGGCGCACCACGGTTTCATTTCCCCCTGAAGCCAGAAATACCGCCTCCACGAAGGCGTTCCTGGTTCCCGGCCTGACAAGGGAACGATCAGCTCTCTTTCCGGTTGCCAGCATCAGTCCGTCCACAAGTATGGATTTACCGCTTCCGGTTTCGCCGGTGAGCACGTTAAGACCACTCTGAAACTCAAGGGAGGTGTCGCTTATGGTTGCAAGATTTTTCAGGGTAATGGATTTCAGCATCATCCGATCCTACCCCCTGTAGCCCCAGCCAAGCTTTCTGCCCAGCATGGCATAGTAGTCGGACCTTCTGCCCGTTTTGACAACAGGACAGCTCAGATCCGCCTTTAAGACAGTTATTATTTCGCCCTCTGCAATGGCGCCGCACTTGGCGGCTCCGTCAGCCAGGATCAGAGGATCCCTGCCGGTGGCTCTTATGATCTCAAATCGTATCTCCGACGAGAGGGGGACCACGATGGGACGCAGGGCCAGAAGATGGGGGCATATGGAAGTGATTATCACCACGGGAAGATTGGGATGCAGAACGGGTCCTCCGCAGGAAAGGTTGTATGCAGTGGAACCTGAAGGGGTGGAAACCATGACTCCGTCGGAGGCCATGAGGGCAACCTCTCTTCCGTCCACATAAACCCTTATGTGAAGAATACCCCCCTCTGCACATCTGTTTATGCAGATTTCGTTCAGCGCCCTGACCCTTGTCCCTCCGGGACCTACGGTTTCAAGCACTGGAAGAAGGTCTATCATGTAGTCTCCGGAGCTGAGGCAGTCCATTGACTCTTTCACCGAGGACAACTCGCAGTCGGCAAGGAAGCCGAGATGACCTGCGTTAACCCCCAGAATGGGAACGGAGCTGCCGAGGAAATCGTCCATGGCCCTGAGTATGGTTCCGTCTCCGCCAACCACCACCACCACTTCGGCATTCTCAGTGGAAGTTACCATCTGAAAACCGGCC
This sequence comes from uncultured bacterium, assembly GCA_964571965.1. Taxonomy (GTDB): domain Bacteria; phylum Fermentibacterota; class Fermentibacteria; order Fermentibacterales; family JCC-6; genus Sabulitectum. The sequence continues at coordinate 18,903 of CAZNFQ010000004.1, forward strand.
TCTTCGAAAATCCTGCGGCAGTGATCACCTTCGTGACCCATTAGAAGTATCCTGCTAACCGGTTTCATCTGCGCCTTCCAGGTGTTCCATGACAGAACGGGCGATGGCGGAAGGTTCAAGGCCAAGTTCCGCCAGTATCTCACCTGTACTCCCATGGGAAGCGAAAGTGTCCGGAATACCAAGGGAGAGAACGGATTTCAATGGAAGCTCCGAGGCTATGTGCATACCGAACCCTCCTGCAAGGGATCCTTCCTCTATGGTAACCACTTTCCTGCCGCTGGAGAGAAGCCTGATCTCATGGAGAGGGGCAGGCTTAAGCCAGACAGGATCGTATACGGCGGCTTCTATGGATCTTTCCGAGAGGAGACAGGCAGCTTCCATGGCCCTTGAAGCCATGGTTCCTGCGGCTATTATCAGAACGTCTTTCCCCTCACGAAGCAGCTGTCCTTTTCCCCTGGACACCGAAGGGGGAGGAGGGCACAGCAGTTCCGGCTCACTTCCCCGGGGATATCTTATGCCAACCGGACCGGACAGGTTCCTGATCTCCTGCTCCAGGAGCATTTCAAGAATGGTGCAGTCCCGTGGGGAAGCCAGTTCCAGTCCGGGAACGGAAAGAAACATGGGTATATCGAATATGCCGTGATGGGTAGGGCCGTCGGCACCCACCACACCGGCACGGTCCATTGCGAAGAGAACAGGTGCATCCTGCAGGGCGGCATCATGTATTACCTGGTCGTACGCCCTCTGCATGAAACTGCTGTAAATGGCAACCACCGGCTTCATTCCTCCGAATGCAAGTCCGCAGGCGAAGGTAACCGCGTGCTGCTCGGCTATGCCCACGTCGAAAAATCTTTCCGGATACTTTTCAGAGAAGGAGGAAAGACCCGTTCCATCCGGCATGGCGGCGGTTATGGCAACCACTGATCCGTCGAGGGAAGCGGCTTTGTCCATAGCCCCTGAAAAGGCGGAGGTAAAGGTGCGTCCCTTTTTTCTGCCGGCGGCACCGCTGACGCCGTGATGTGACCTGGGCTGGCATTCTGCAGGTTCGAATCCCTTGCCCTTTCTGGTAATTATGTGTACCAGCACGGGACCTCTCAGTTTTTTGACTCTGTCTAGAACGGCAGTTAATGCCGCCAGATCATGACCGGGAATGGGACCGAAATAATTCACCCCGAATTCCTCGAAGATGGAAGCCCTGGTGGCAATGGTTTTTTTCACGGCTGAGGACACCTCGTGGGCGGCAATGCGCATCCTGTCCCCCAGGGACGGAACCTTTCCCATGGCATTCCAGATACCGTCTTTGAACCTGTTGTATGTCTGATCGGTGAGGAGTTTGCTCAGGTGTTTGGATACAGCTCCCACATTCTTCGATATGGACATTTCATTGTCGTTCAGAATAATGGTAATGTCGGTTCCGCTGGTATCCAGGTTGTTCAGCCCTTCGAAGGCAAGGCCGGCAGTCATGGCGCCGTCTCCGATCACGGCCACCACCCGCTCCTTCCGTTCTGCCAGATCACGGGCTCTGGCAAAACCCAGTGCAGCACTGATGGAGGTGCTGGAATGACCGGTGCCGAATACGTCGTATTCGCTTTCGGACCGCTTGGGAAAACCGCTCAGACCACCTGTCTGCCTGATGGTGTGAAACAGTTCCCTTCTGCCTGTGAGGAGCTTCCAGGGATAGGTCTGGTGCCCCACGTCCCATACGATTCTGTCAATGCCCGGATCGTAAACGGAGAGAAGGGCAATGGTGAGTTCCACAACACCGAGACTTGAAGCAAGATGTCCACCGGTATTGCAGATAACGCCAATGATCCTCTGCCTTATCTCTTCAGCAAGTAAGACCCTTTCTTCTATGGAAAGCTCAGGTATCTGGGAAGGTTCTTTTATTCTGTCTAGAATGCCCGGCACTATTTCCTTCTTTCGGGAAGGTATTCAACGAGTTCCATGATTCCTGACCAGTCGCCCTGGAGGGCCAGCAGTCTGTTCCTTATATCGGCGGAGGTTCTCCTGGCAAGTTTCCTTGCTCCAAGGATGCCCAGTTCACGTACCGGATTCCATTTACCCATATCGGCATCCTTGGATACCGCTTTCCCCATTTCTCCGCTGCTTCCGGTGACATCCAGAATGTCATCGGTAAGCTGGAAAAGCCATCCTGTATCATCACCGATGGCAGAAAGAGAAGCAAGTTCTCCGGAATCGATACCTGCCGCAAGGGCTCCCAGTTCCATGGATACCCTGATCATGGCAGCGGTTTTCCCGAGTATCATCCGGCGGGTCCATGATGAATCGGCTCCTTCAGCAGGATACATGTCCATGAACTGACCGCCGGTGAGCAGCGCGGGACCGGCTGCATCCGACAGCCTTTCGGCCATAAGTCTCACCGTGTTTTCAGACAGCGGGGTGCAGAGCAGCTCCCTGAAAGCCTCCAGAAGAAGCCTGTCTCCGGCATAAAGGGCCTTTCTGACTCCGTAAACCACGTGAAGAGAGGGTTTACCGCGCCTGAGCAGGTCATCGTCCATTCCCGGAAGGTCGTCGTGTATGAGCGAGTAGGTGTGTATCATCTCCACGGCACATGCAGCCGGCACTGCCTTTGAAACATCCCCGCCAAGGGATGAGCACGACTCGAACACCAGGAAGGGTCTGATACGTTTCCCCCCTGCTTCCAGGGAATAGGAACATTCTTCTCCAAGGGTGGGTGAAAGATCTCTCAGAGCACCTTCAACCAGTTCCCTGCTTCGGTCAAGCCTCTGTCTGAGCAGTTTCGACAAACTCATACACCCGCCTAAGTTCAGTTATTCTTCCCTTGCAGTCAAAGGAAATGTCAAGACCGTTCACCATTGCTCTGCCCTGGGCCACCCTGAGCCTGCTGTACCTGCCGCTGGTGAACCTGGCGATGGAAGAAGAAGTCTCCATTCCTATTACCCCCTCGCAGGAACCGCACATGCCAAGATCGGTAAGATAAGCCGTTCCCCCGGGCATGACCTGCTCATCAGCGGTCTGTACATGGGTATGGGTTCCAGCCAGCAGGTTTATCCTGCCGTCGAGGAAACGGGCCAGCGCCATCTTTTCACTGGTGGCTTCCGCATGAAAATCGATGAGTCTCACGTCAGCTCTGCATGACTGGATGATTCTGTCGGCTATCCTGAAGGGGCACTCCCCGGTGAAATCCGTGAAAACCCTTCCCTGGAGATTGATCACCTGAACGGAAAGCCCAGCTGCCTGAATGGTAATGCTTCCTCTTCCCGGGTTTCCAGGCGGATAATTGGCAGGACGCAGTATCCTGGAATCAGGTGAGTCCAGCATTGGAATGATGGTGTTTTTCTTCCATATATGGTTACCGGAGGTGATGACGTGAACACCGGCGGCAAACAGTTCCGAGGCTAACTCCGGGGTAATCCCGAACCCTCCCGCCGCATTCTCTCCATTGACCACTATGAGATCATACAGATGGGAAACCCCTGAAAGGTGCCGAACAACAGCTTCCCTTCCCGGTCTTCCCACCACATCTCCGAGGAATAGGATCCGCATGGGACGGTTATCTGGCAGTTTCGGAAGCTCTGAGCTCCCTTATCACTGTAACCTTTATCTGACCGGGATACTCCATTTCGTTCTCTATCTTCCTGGCTATCTCCCTGGCCATGTCAACGGCTTCTTCATCTTTCACCGCTTCAGGCCTCACTGCGATACGAAGTTCCCTGCCAGCCTGAATGGCATAGGATTTCCTTACTCCCTCGAAGGAGTCTGCAATGGCTTCCAGCCGGTGGAGTCTCTTTATGTAGAGTTCAAGGGTTTCACGTCTTGCGCCGGGTCTTGCGCTGCTTACCGCATCCGCGGCCTGGACAAGAATGGCGTAAAGGCTCTCCGGTTCTATTTCCTCGTGGTGAGCTCCAATGGCATTGGCCACGGTTTTAGGTTCGGAGAACTTCCTGGCAAGCTCCATTCCAACTATTGCGTGGGAACCTTCCAGATCGTGGTCAGTGGCCTTTCCAATGTCATGCAGCAGACCGGATCTTCTGGCGAGACCCGGGTCGAGACGCAGCTCGCTTGCAAGAAGCCCGCAAATGTGAGCCACCTCCAGTGAATGCTGATACATATTCTGACCGTAACTGGTCCTGTACCTGAGTCGGCCAAGATGCCTGATAAGCTGCGGGTGCAGTCCTGTGACGCTGGCTTCCATTACCAGCTCGTTACCCAGCTTCCTAACGGTGCGTTCCATTTCGCTTCGCTCTTTGCCCACAACCGCTTCGATCCTGCCCGGATGGATACGGCCGTCTCCTATGAGTTTCTCCAGTGAGAGCCTGGCAACCTCTCTCCTCACCGGATCGAAACAGCTCAGTACCACCGCTTCAGGGGTATCGTCTATGACCACGTCCACACCTGTGGCTTTCTCGAATGCCCTTATGTTCCTGCCTTCACGACCTATGATCCGGCCCTTCATATCGTCGTTGGTAAGGTTGACCACTGAAATGCAGCTCTCCACCACATGGTTCGCGGCGCATCTCTGTATGGCGGTTGCCAGAAGGTTGTTGGCCTTGTCATCTGCGGTTCTCTCCGCCTCGTCCAGTATTCGCCGGGTCATCTTGGCGGCTTCAAGGTCCGTTTCCTCCCGGAGGTTCGACAGGAGAAGATCCCTTGCTTCGTCCCTGGAAAGTTTCGCTACCTCTTCCAGCCTGGCGTTCTGCTCTTCCAGAAGCTTGTTGGCTCGCTGATGCTTTGCCAAAAGAGCCTGTTCCATTTCGCCCAGTGCGGTTTCCTGCTGAGACAGTGATTCCTGTCTGCTTTCCAGATTTTCTCTGGTTCTCTCCATCTGCTGAGAGAGCCTGGTTATATCGTTCTCCCGTCTGTCAAGAACAGACTGTTTCTCCCGGAGCTTTTCAAGTTCTCTGGTTCTTTCCTCGTTTATCTGCTCACGGCCTTCGAGAACGATTTCTTTTCTGAGGGTCTCAGATTCTCTCCTGGTCTCGGCAAGAATTCGCTCAGCCTCGGCGGTTGCTCCGCCTATCTCTTTGTTTACCAGCATTTTGTGCAGAAGCCAGCCAAGCAGGAAGGCCACCGCTCCGGCAACCGCCGGTACAAGGTAAGTAAACATTTTCAGTTCTCCGTTTCAGACACGGGCGGCATTTATGTAATCAGAAAGACTGCAATCCTCCGGGGAATCCCGTGACACCTTCTCCGGTGCCGTCTTCCTGAGGACTAGGACTCTTCGCCGCTGCCCTGACCGGATTTCTGAAAAATGATGGGAACTGGAGTGTTCATGGGTTCTGAATCGTAGGCGCCTGTGTTCTTTTCCGCTGAATCGGCTTCGCCTTCATCCGACAGGGCATCGTCAATTCTGTCGGCAAGGGATGAAAGGAGAATCTTGTGTGCGTCCTCCACTTCCTCCAACTGGGCGGTCCTGCTGAAAAGTTCATCTATGATGTTAAGCGACGCCAGGATTGCAACCTTGGCCGTAGAGGTCATTGCTACATTCTCTGTCATCTGGCGCATACGCATATCTAGAAAGTGGGCGATCTCCGCGATATATGCAGGATCGCCCTCTCCTCTGATCGAATACTCGCGTCCGTAGATATTCACCCTGGTGTTCTCCGGACGCTCACCCATTGGCACTCTGCCCTTCGTCATTCCTCAGATCATCCAGTTTTTTCAGAACAGTCTCAAGTCTCTGTTTCATCTCCTGCCTCTCCTGCAGGAGCCTGGCATAATGTATCCTGAGCAGATTGTATCCCTCGGAATCGGCATTGCCCTTCTGGTACTCCAGCCTCTTCTCCAGCTCATTCACTCTGCTTTGCAGTTCCTGGTTTTCACTGCACATGGAACGGTATTTCAGAATGAGCCTGTCCACCGCTTCAGTTAACCTCTCGGCAGAACCGGTGATGGGCAATTGATCCCCTCCTAGTCTATTCAGTTCCCCTCGGGATTGAGTTCCTTACGGGCAACGTCCACAATTTTGCTGAAAGCAGCAGGATCCTTGACAGCAAGGTCGGCGAGCATTTTTCTGTCAAGCTCCACACCTGCCATGGCAAGTCCGTTGATGAGGCTGGAATACTTCATTCCGTTCTCTCTTGCGGCGGCGTTGATCCTGGTAATCCAGAGTGCTCTGAAATTACGCTTCTTGTTCCTTCTGTCTCTGTACTGGTACACCATGGCCCTCTTGTTGGCCTCGGAGGCAACGGTGTAGAGTTTTCTTCTTCCACCGAAGTTACCCTTCGCCTCCTTCAGTACCTTCTTATGCCTCTTGTGCCTGGCAACGGCATTTCTAACTCTGCTCATGGTTCAGTCTCCGTATTCTAGGGCAGGAGCACCTTCATGCGCTTCGTGTCTGAAGGTGATGCGATCCCCGCTGTGCGGAGATGTCTCTTGCGCTTACTGCTTTTTTTGGTTTTAATGTGACCGGCATGGCTGTGCCTTGTGCGTATCTTACCGGTTCCTGTCTTCTTAAAGCGCTTGGCTGCGCCTTTGTGAGTTTTCATTTTCGGCATGATCTATTTCCCGCCTTACCTATTGATTTGTACTTTTTTCCCGCCTGGGTGCAAGTATCATCGTGAGAAACCTGCCTTCCATGGCCGGGGGTTTCTCTATCTGCGCCAGATCGTTCAGATCCTCGGACAGTCTTTGCAGAAGGTCATATCCCTGATCCTTGTACACAAGCTGTCTTCCTCTGAAGACCACTGTTGCCTTTACTTTGTTCCTGTTCTCCAGAAATTCTCTGGCATGCTTCATCTTGAAGTCATAGTCGTGCTTTTCGGTATTCGGTCTGAACTTTACTTCCTTCAGTCCGCCGGAATGCTGTTTCTTCCGGGCTTCCCGCTCCTTGCGGTTCTGCTGATACCGGAACTTGCCGTAATCCATGATCCTGCAAACAGGGGGATCACTGACTCCGCTTATCTCGACAAGATCAAGACCCGCCTCGGCTGCCATTTCCATGGCCCTGGCGAAATCAACCACTCCCACATGTTCACCATCCTGATCAATCAGCCTTAACTTCTGGCTTTTAATCTCACCGTTAACTCTTGTGGAGTTTGCGATTTCCCTCTACCTCCGTTTCGGCAGTGCAGGTCGAAGGCATTCTTCAACAACGAATTCCAGAGCCTTGTCAACGTCCAGAGACCCCCTGTCGCCTTCGCCGTGCCTGCGAATAGCCACCATATCTGATCCGGTTTCCTTCTCTCCGACAACGAACATGAATGGAACCTTGCCGGTTTCAGCTTCCCGAATCCTGTAGCCTATTGTTTCACTTCTGGCATCAAGCTGGCATCTTATACCGGCTGATAATGCTTTTTCATATACTTTCTCCGCAAATTCAACCTGAGCGGAGGTAATCGGTAAGATAACAAGCTGAACCGGTGACAGCCAACCCGGGAAGTTCCCGGCGAAATGTTCGATTAGGTTTCCGATGAATCTCTCCACTGAACCGAAGAGAGCTCTGTGTACCATGTACACCCGGTGTTCGTTGCCGTCATCGCCGATGTAGTTCAGGTCGAATCTGCTTGGAATATTGAAATCGAACTGCACTGTGGGACCCTGCCAGTATCGGCCCAGAGCATCCCTCAGCTTGATATCTATCTTGGGTCCGTAAAAGGCGGCTTCTCCGGTAACCGTTGTGTACTCCTCACCCATATCGTCCAGGGCTTTTGCCAGAGCAGGCTCCACCTCGGCCCAGTGGGAAGGATCACCGGCATATTTACCGGGGTTTTCAGGATCCATGAGAGAGAGCTCTATACGGTATCCGAAGTCGAATATCTTAAGGAAATAGAGGGCGAATCTGACCACGTCCTGTATCTCAGCAACGATCTGATCCGGTGTGCAGAAGATGTGGCCGTCGTCCACGGTGAATCCCCTGACCCTCATGAGGCCGTGAAGGGCGCCGCTCCGCTCGTACCTGTATACGGTTCCCAGCTCGGCAAGCCTGATGGGAAGCTCCCGGTAGGAGCGCTTCTGACTCCGGTAAATGATTATGTGTCCGGGACAGTTCATGGGTTTGAGGGCGTATTCTCCGTTCTCCACCTCGGTGAAGTACATATTGTCCCTGTAATAGTCATAGTGGCCTGAAGTCTTCCAAAGCTCCACAGGGGCTATGTGCGGTGTGCTCACAAGCTGATACCCGGCCCGACGGTGTGCATCCTTCCAGAGCTGCTCAAGGTTTTCCTTGACAATGGTCCCGCTGGGAAGCCAGTAGACGAAGCCGGGACCGCCCATACCGCTTGAACTGTAAAGTCCCAGTTCACGCCCCAGTTTTCTGTGATCACGTTTCCTGGCCTCTTCCATGAGATCAAGATGCTTCTCAAGCTGATCCGCATCCGGGAAAACCGTGCCGTACACCCTGGTGAGCATTTCATTCTTCTCGTCACCGCGCCAGTAGGCTCCTGCCACACTGGTAAGTTTAAAAGCTTTTAGAAACCTGGTGGAAGGAACGTGGGGCCCTCTGCACAGGTCGGTGAAGTCTCCAAGGGTGTAGACCGATATGGTCTCACCGCGGTCCTCTATCTCTTTCAGAAGCTCCGTCTTGAACTTTTCACCCTTCTGGCTGAATAACTCCACGGCTTCCTGGTATGACATGCCGATCCTGGTAAATGGTATGTTCTTCTTCACCAGTCTCTTCATTCGGCTGCTTATTTTCTCGAGGTCGCTTTCTCCCTGAAAACCGGGAATCAGCATGTCGTAGTAGAACCCGTCTTCGATGGAGGGTCCGATCCCGAACCTGGTTTCAGGGTAGAGTTCCATTACTGCGGCTGCCATGAGATGGGCACAGCTGTGCCTCAGAATGTCCAGAGCTTCAGGATCATTCATGGTGATGATCCTTATGTGACCTTCGCCGGGAATGGGAGCAGAAAGGTCGTACATCGTGCCGTCCAGCTGAAATGCAAGGGCATTCCTGGCCAGCCCCTTTGAAATGGAAGATGCAACTTCCATTCCGGTGGTGCCGGGAGAAATTTCTGTTGAACTGTTGTCTGGGAACCAAATACGTATCATCGTGCTCAACCTCCTCCCGGATGTGAAATTCTTCCAATGAATATGGTGGGCGATACTGGAATCGAACCAGTGACCTCTTGCATGTCAAGCAAGCACTCTAACCAACTGAGCTAATCGCCCACCGATACTGTTCAGTGATGTCAATACTGCCGGCGAACAATATCCAAAAACACGCCTCTATGTCAAGTGACGCCGGCTGTTTCCAGAGGGATCAATCCGCGATTATGGTGGTACCTGATTCACCTTTGAGAGCGCTTATCAGATTCCCGGGGGATGAAATCACGACCCTTGAACCTCCGTGTTCCAGAAAACCGAGGGCCGCTTTGATCTTGGGCATCATGGAGCCGGAAGCAAAGTGTCCCTCGTCCATATACTTCTGAGCCTCGGATTCCGTGATCTTCCTCAGAGCCTTTTGTTCAGGTTTGCCGAAGTTCACATAAACCTCCGGGACACCGGTGGAGATCACGAATGTGGGGGCATTGAGCTTTGTTGCCAGGAGGGCTGTGGCATGGTCTTTGTCTATCACCGCCGCCACTCCCCTTATCTTTTTACCTTCCCTGACAACGGGAACCCCGCCGCCGCCTGCGGCTATTACGATCTGTCCGGCTTCCACAAGGGCATTTATGCAGTCTATCTCAATTATCTTCTTGGGAATCGGAGAAGGCACTACCCTGCGCCAGCCTCTCCCTGCATCCTCCCTCATTATCCAGTTCTTCTCCGTCATCTTCTCCCGGGCTTCCTCTTCGCTGTAGAAAGGTCCCACCGGTTTGGTCGGATTACTGAACCCCGGATCGTCGGGTTTCACCTGAACCTGGGTTATGACACTGGAGACTGGAATGTCCTTTCCCCTCTCCTCCAGAACGTCTCCAAGGACCTGCTGGAGAAAGTAGCCTATGATCCCCTGGGTTGCAGCCACGTTGACGTCCATGCCGTCAGGGGGGATCACTGCGGAAGCCTGGGCATTCCTTATCAGTTCGTATCCCACCTGGGGACCGTTGCCATGGGTCACCACCAGGCTTCCGAACATCTCTGCTATCTCCGCAAGCTCCTCGCAGACCTCTCTTGCCACCTCGTGGGTATCCCTGTTGCCCCTGCGTGAACCGGGGTTGATGAGAGAATTACCGCCTATGGCAACGACTATTCTTCCATGATTTCTCATTGTTTTTCCTCCGATGAGACCTCAAGCCGTCGAGTTTTTCTGTACACCAGAAAAACGGCGATGCCCCCGATGCAGATGGCTATGTCCGCCACATTGAACGTGGGCCATCTCCATCCGTTAATGCCCACGTCTATGAAATCAGTTACCTTACCCAGGATTATCCGGTCTATCAGGTTCCCCAGAGCGCCGCCGAGAATTACCCCCAGCCACAGAACACCGCCGGCAGCTTCGGTTTTCATCATGTATCTCACCAGAAGAACACAGGCCAGAGCGGTGAAAACTGTGAGTACCACCGGACCGCCCCAGCCCAGGCTGAAAGCGGCTCCGAAGTTGTATCTGAGGGTTAATCTCACCGTTTCCCCGAGGATCTCCCTGGGAATACCCTTCATGAGTTCGTTCCTGACAGCCGCCTTCGTTATCTGATCCGCAGCTATCACCAGACCTGAAGTGATGAAAGCCTTTGTTCTTATACTAGCGCTCAATGGACTGCAGAACCTTACCGCACCTGGGGCACACATCACCTGCAAAGGAACTGGAACCCACCTCGGGGAGGATCTTCCAGCACCGCTGACACTTCCCGCCTTCAGCTCTCACGGTTTTTATCTCCATGGTACTGCCCGGGCTGACAAGGACTCTCGATACTATAAGGAAATCGGCCCAGTCCTCACCATTGGCGCTCTCCACCATTTCAGCAGGCAGGATTAGGTACACATGAGCATCCAGACCGCCGCCTATGGTTCCGTCTGCCCTGTTCTCCTCCAGTTGCTTGAGAACGGTTTTCCGAACTTCCAGGCAGGGTTCCCAGGACTTGAGCTCCTTCTCCTGTTCACCGCTGAGGGCCTTTGTGCCATGGAAGACTTCCAGGTGGACGCTGTCTGAGGTTTTCAGGGACTCGGGAAGGTGTTCCCATATATCTTCTGCGGTGAAGGGTATGATTGGTGCGAGAAGTTTCGTAAGATGCACCGTAAGCCATCCCAGAAGCTCCACCGTGGCCTTTCTGCCCGGGCTTTCCACGCTGTCGCAGTAAAGCCTGTCCTTCCTGGCATCCAGATAAAGACCGGAAAGCTCTATTACGAAGAAGTTCCTCAGCTCTCTGTAAACCCTGTGGAACTGAAACTTCCTGTATTCCTCCACACAGAAGGCAATCAGTTTGCGTGTTCTGAGCCATATATAACGGTCAAGCCCATCAAGGGAATCCGGATCCGGCATGGTGCCTGTACAGTCGGCCAGGTTGCCAAGCATGAACCTGATGGTGTTCCTGATCTTCCTGTAGGCTTCCCTGCAGTCCTCCAGCTGGTTCAGATCAGCTCTGAAGTCCGAAGTGTAGTCAATTCCCGCAAACCACAACCTGAGAATATCCGCGCCGTTGGAGTTAATGATCTTCAGGGGTGAAATCACGTTGCCAAGTGATTTGGACATTTTCTTGCCCTTTTTATCCTGAATCAGCCCGTGGGTAATGATATGATCCGCAGGTCTTGACAGATCCAGGGCATTGGAGGTGATGAGGCTTACTCCGAACCAGCCCCGATGCTGGTCAGTGGCTTCCAGATAGACTGCAGCAGGACGCTCCAGACCATATTCTTCCGTCAGGACGTTCCAATGGCTCAGGGAACTGTCGAACCATACATCCAGAATGTCGTCAACCCTGGTCAATGAAGCACTACCGCACACAGGACAGGCCGGTTTTTCCCCTGCAAGGGCGAAAATCTCCTCAGGGGTCATCTCGAACCAGACATCTGCGCCTTTATCCAGCACTTCGTCCGCCACTTTATCTATAAGCTCTGAGTCGAGAACCGCCTCACCGCAATCGGCACAGCTGAAAACAGGCAGAGCTACCCCCCATGAACGCTGCCTGGAAAGACACCAGTCAGGGCGCACGGACATCATGTTCTTCATTCTCTCATAACCCCAACCCGGGTGCCACGTGACATCGTCAACCATCTCGAGAACCCGCTTTTTCAGGTCTCTGTGTTCGAGGCTTAGAAAGAACTGCTCGGTTGCCCGGAAGATCAGAGGAGTCTTGCAGCGCCAGCAGTGCGGATAGCTGTGCCTGATCTTCTTCTCTGCGATCAGGTGTCCTGATGCTCTCAGATCCTCCACTATAATTGGATTCGCCTTGAAAACGTGAATTCCCGCGTATTTACCGCCATCGAGGGTAAAGGTGCCGTCGGGTCCAACCGGGCAGAAAGTATCTATTCCATAAGCTCTTCCCACCATGAAGTCTTCTGATCCATGCCCGGGTGCAGTGTGCACGCATCCGGTTCCATCCTCCATGGTTACATGGTCTGCCAGTATGATCCTCGAGGTTCTCGAGGGGTCCACAGGATGCTTCAGAAGAAGGTTTTCAAGGTCTCTGCCGGTAAAGGTTAACTCCGATTTGATCTTTCCGTTAATGCCGGTTTCGTCAATAAATGCCAGGGCTCTCCTTGCGGCTACCAGGAAGCTTCTTCCTTCCGCTTCAACCACCGTATAGCTCTCACCGGGATTCAATGCCACTGCCATGTTGGCGGGCAGGGTCCAGGGGGTGGTCGTCCAGATCACCACCTCCACTGAAGCGGGAACACCGGCTTTCTCCCATTGATCCGTATTTTCCTGACTGAAAGCCACATAAACCGATGGCGACGAGTGATCCCCGTACTCCACCTCTGCATCGGCAAGTGCAGTGGAGCATGAGGTGCACCAGTGAATCGGCCGCAGTCCCTGGTAGATATATCCTTCACGAACAAGCTTACCGAAAGCCCTGACTATACCTGCCTCATATGTTTTTTTCATGGTCAGGTAGGGGTTGTTCCATCTTCCGAAAACACCCAGTCTCTTGAACTCTTCCCTTTGTATGTCAACGAATTCGGCTGCATAACTGCGGCATCTTTTCCTTATTTCCATTCTGGTGAGGGAAGCTCTCTCATCCCCGGCTTCAGTCATCACCTTGTGTTCGATGGGCATACCGTGGCAATCCCAGCCCGGAACATATGGAGAGTAATATCCCATCATAGAGTGACTTTTTACGATGAAGTCCTTCAGAATTTTATTCAGTGCGGTGCCGAGATGAACGTGGCCGTTGGCATATGGGGGACCGTCATGAAGGACGAAGGAGTCTGAACCTTCCCTGGCCTCTGACAGAAGTCCCTCAATGTCCATCTCTTCCCATTTTTGAAGAAGCTCCGGCTCCCTGTTGATCATATTCCCCTTCATGGAGAAGCTGGTTCTGGGAAGCCTTATAGTATCTTTGTAATTCACTACTCCTCACCTCCTTCAATTTCCTGAATCACTTCATTCAGGAAAGAAAAGCTGTTAGTACCCTTCTCTGACGGTGTTCCGCAGTTAAGGACGAAAACCACCTTCGCCCCTCCGTGGGCCGCTGTGACGGCAAGGTCAAGCCCCTGGGATACCACTGCGTCACAGGGCAGTCCCTTCAGTTCAGCACCGGTGGTGAGCCGTATGTCAGGAACCCGCAGAACCGTTCCATGGGGAGGAACTCTGCCTGAAAGGGAAGGCACCATGTACATACCCCTGAGGTTGGGGAACCTGGGCCCCAGATCATCCCGGTTGGAACCGGCCAGATCACCTGTGCCGAAAAGGGCCAGATGGTCCGATGCGAAGAGCCAGCCCTTTCTCAGGCTCAGGGCATCTGCTCCGATAACAAAGAGTCTCTGCCCTGTTTCAAGGGCATTCCTGACACCTTCAGGGGAATAATCCCCGTAAACAGAAACTCCGTCACGGGAAGATACGACATCCCCCCAGTCACGGGGTAGGAACACAACCATCAGTCACCTTTCATTCGATCACAGGAAGGGTAATTATGCACAAGGGGAAACGCATCTGCAAGACTGGAGGGCAATTCGCCTACAATTTCATGCAGCATATAAAGATAAGAATGATAGTGAAGACCGTTCATAAGACCCCTGGATAAAAACTGGGCCGCAGCAGAAAGACTCTGACGGCTTCCGGTAAGCCTCCAGTGGTAATAGAACTGCTCTCCCCGATGGGTATCCTCTGGAGTTCCGGAAAGCTTGATGGAAAGAATGCTGCAGGGATGCTCGCAACCGGAAAAGCACCTTGCCGCAGTTCCCTTCATTCTTGCAATGAACGCGTTCAGCATGGAGTTAGACTTAATGGAAACCTCCTCTGCCCTGCAAAGCACGTCCGACGCTTCAGCGTATTCCTTAAGCCTTAACAGCATGGATCCCTTCTTCAGAAGGTTCAGGGACAGCCGTCTAAGATTCCCCGATATGCCGGCAGTTCTTACGGCTTCATCTATCAGGGACAGTGCTTCTTCGGTATACCCCTTGGCAAAGGCAACCTGTGAAGAAATGAAAAGAACGGAATCGTCTGCTGCTCCGGCTCCGGACAATTTCCTGAACTCCAGCATGGTTTCCAGGCAGTCCTCAGCAGAATCGAAACGTGAAAGATCCACGAACAGTCTTGCCATATTCCCGTAACCAGTTGAGGCCTGCATAAGATTACCCTGTGAAAAGGCAGATCTGACAAATCGCATCAGCGACCCCAGAGCTTCCTCCGTTCTGAAAAGCCGCCTCTGGGCCACGCTCATGTTGTTCAGTATAACCGCCATGAGTCCATGGGAATCATCCTCCAGGGTCCTCAGGGAGGACTGGTAGACCTTAAGGGCCTTCTCGTACCGGGTCTGCAGAATGAGAGAGTTTGCATAAAGGTTGTACACGGTGACCAGTTTCAACCTGTTCCCCGAGTCCAGTGCCAGTTCCATAAGTCTGGCGGATGCCCTCTCCGCCTCCCTGAATCTGCCCGATCTGTTGCAGGCTCTGACAAGGACCTCCAGCGCCTGTGCCTCTATCCAGCCTGCCCCTGATTCAACTGCTGCCGCGGCGGCGGCTTTCATGACGTTCAGAGATGACTCCACCATGTTCCTCTTCAGAAGCTGGCAGCCTATCTCCACAAGCGCGACAGGCAGATTGTTTTTCCCCTGGAGGGCAAAATCTGCCAGCAGCCGGTAGGCTTCGTGGTGTCTGCCCTGATCTAACATTTCACCGGACACACCGAGCACAGGGGACAGTTCGGGAAAATCTTCAGGGTCCATGTAGTCGGGAATTCTTTCCGGAGCAGTTCCTGCCTTCTCCCTGAAAAGGCTGAGTTCCGCCATGAATCTCAGTTTCTCAGCCTCTGCCCCGCCGGATAGAAGAGCTCTTTTGTACAACTCTGCCCTCTTCATCTCCCTGGTCTCCAGTTCGGCTGCTTCCTCGAACAGAACAGAGGCTTCTTCAGAGTCCCCGGCCCTGAAAAGGAGTTCAGCTGCGTATCCAAGGGAAACAGCGGACCGCTTTCTTAGTCTTATCACCGTTTCAGCGCCTTTTCTCAGCAGGGTTTTCCGCTCTGCTTCACCGATGCTCCCCAGGATGTTCTCCCGCACATCTGGGGAATTGAATACAGCCACGGTAAATCCCCTCCAGAGATTCATTTTTTTACCAAGCAGGAACATGTTATCGGTAACTCCCCCGGAAAGAGAGGAAGCCTCCGAGGGTATGAATCCCGGAGCAAGGATCGCCGCCGCCCTTGCAAAACCTGCAAATTCTCCGTTGCTTTCCAGAACCCTGTGAAGCATTTCCCAGATGCTTTCCGATTCCAGCCCGAAGCAAACGTTGATCCCCGCATAGAGCATCACCAGTCCAGCCCTGTTCTCAGAAGCACGGAGCACTTTTTCAACGGGAACATTACAGTGGTTTTCCCTTAAACACTCCCTTGCTGAGACCAATGACATAAGTCCCGAATCCATGAGCAGATCCGCATGGGACAACCTGCGGTCACCGGCTGTAAGAGCCACCACCGGGGGGAAGTCATCACAGCGGGAGTCGAATAATTTAGTTCCCCGGTATCCGATAAGGAGAAACACGGCGGGGAGGATGCCGGAAAAGGAGGAGAGTATCCGGGGCAGGCCATGAAAGGAAGTGACATCGCCGAAAAGATACCCTTTAAAAAGGTCTTTCAGGCTGCTTAAGCCCGCTGCGGCTTCGATTCCCGCTCTGCCGCGGACCAGGGCGGTCTCCGTCAAATGAGAACGCCATCCGGCCTCGAAAGCGGTTTCCGCATCGGGAAGGCCGCTTCCCGTGAAATATTTCAAAAGGGTCTCCCTCACAGGATCACCGTTACTGAAGTCAAAGGTGATGAAACGGGTATCCTCCATGAGGGAGAACAGCCTGGAAGCGAAGACCCACGGCCGATGAATGTGCCCGACCTGGATCCTGCGTTTCCCTCCGTTCTTCAGCTCAGAGGCAACTCTTTCGGCAAGTTTCACTTCAGCCATTGTACCAGATGGGTTTTGCGGAAGCTTCCCTTATCTCCACGGTCTTGGTTCTGGATGTACAACCTGAAAGCAGGGTTATGCAGCCGCGGCCGGTGGAGAACTCTTTCGAGAGCCAGCGAAAGAGCTCGGTGTTGGCTTTTCCTTCAACAGGCGGAGCCTTCAGCCTGATCTTGTAGGTGCCATCGTCCATAAGGGAATCGAATCCCGTTCTCCGGCTCCTGGGAATCACCCTTATCTTAAGTACCAAAACTTATCTTAATCCCTTATGGGTACCGCGTCTTCCGCCAGCATTACAGGAATGCCTTCTTTCACAGGGTAACCAAGTTTGCATTTCCCGCATACGAGCATTTCCTCTCCCTCGGTAACGTATTCGAGGTCGCCTTTGCACGCAGGGCAGACAAGTATGTCCAGAAGTCTTTGATCAAGCATTTTCCCCCCTGTCAGATAACGAATTCACCATTTTTGATAACAACTGTTTCTTCACCGTCCGAGGACACCCCGGTAACATCCACCGATGCACCGCCTATCATGAAGTCAGTATGGACCAGAGACCGGTTGCAGCCTGTGGCGGCAATTTCATCCCCGGTCATTTCCGTTCCCCCTTCAATACAGTCAGTATATCCATTTCCCAGAGCAATGTGACATGTGGCGTTCTCATCGAAGAGTATGTTGTGAAAAACGAGATTGGAACGGTATATGGGAGAGTCAGTTCCCACCAGGGCGATCTCCCCGAGCCTTGCGGAACCGCTGTCGGTTTCCACGTACTTTTTAAGTACATCGCTGTTTTCTCCTGCTCCGCACCGGATAACCCTGCCTCCTTCGAAGATGAACCACGCATCCTCCACCTGTGCTCCGAGCACGGTAACGGGTCTGGTGCATGTAACCTTCCCCTCAGCGGAATTCATGTCCGGAGTACTGAAAACCTCTTCGGTGGGAATGTTCGGGAAGAAAACGGTTCCGTCTGCTGAACTGCAGCTGCCTCCGAGGAATCTTCTGTCCGGCAGCATTCCAACGGTGAGATCTGTTCCCGGACCCTTGAACCTGAAGGAAGAGAACTGTTTTTCATTAAGAAATGCAGCTCTTCTTTTCAGTTCCCTGTCGTGTGTCCGCCATGCTTCAGAAGGCGAGGGTGTGTCCAGCCTGAGAATGGGAATGAGAACATCCCAGATCCGCTCTTCCCAGTTAACGGGATCCCCAAGAACCCTGGCTGCCCATGCACTGGTGGGAGCCAGGCAGACATTCCAGGGAATTCTGTTGGAAGATATTGCATCGAGAAATCCCCTGCGGGCCTGCGATGAAGCTTTACTCATTCTTCCAAGGCGTTCAACATCGGCCCCCTTCATCAGATCCGGATCCGATGGACCCCTTATGGCAAGTGCCCTGAAACCTTCCGCAACAACGGACTCGTACATGGCAGCGGTGTGTCCCGGCACGTAATCGAGATAGTCATCATCCGCGGAGTGATCAACACGTATCCTGTCGAAAACCGGATCATCCAGGGAAACCCTTACGAATTCCGCACCCAGCTTGTAAGCCTTTTCCGACAAACGCCTTACCAGATCCATGTGTGCCGGTTCGCTTCTAATCCAGAGTCTGTCTCCCTTTTTCAGAGAAAGGGCACCTGAGAGTATAACATCGGTATATGCTTCAAGTATTCCGCTTTTCATAAGTTCTCCCTAAATAAGCCCCAGAAAGTCAATTGCCAGGGATCTGTACGGCGATCCTGCCGTTTCCAGCACGTCACAGAACCGAAGACCGATACGCACCTGGCCGAAACTCTCCCAGTATGTTTCGATGTTTACGAATCCACCGGTTTTATCCGCCCTGTATTCGCTGTCTCCATTAGTGCCCAGATCCCAGTCAATAGCGGCACCGAACCCTCCGGGAAGGGATTTGTCCAGTCCCAGCCAGAATCCCGCATGATCGCTGTTTTCCGTGGAGAGACTCAATCCGGCATGCAATCCGGTGTCCCCGCCCCAGCCTGCAAAATTCTTGCTGAGTACCAGGTAGAAACCTCTCTCCGGACGTACATACTGAACCCCGGAAGTGGAATGTTCCTCTTCGTTGTCATAACCGAAGGCTACAGCAGGAAACGATCTTCTCTCGTCAAAGACCCTCAGTCTGGCCTTAAGATAAACCGTATCGAACCAATCCGGGTCGCTTGAGCCCGTAATGTTCCAGCCCCCGAATCCCAAACCGGCCATGAACCTTGGAAACACACCTGCGGTTACCGAGAAACGAAGACCGTTCACCGGAAAGGTGTTCATGGCAACATTGAAGGTTCTGGGGGCGATAACACCTGCGGTTGGTTCCCCGGCAACCCTCATGAGCTCACCTGCGAACAGGGGAAACGAAAAAAGACCTAAAAAAACAAGGAAACCCTTCATGTCATCTACCTCCCGTCCCCTCTGCAGAGGGATATTCGTGCTGAATCGGGGAGAACGGTGCGAAGTTGGGCGAGAACACTGTCACTGGGGTCCACAGCCTCATCCCTGGATGTCATTCTCTTCATACGACCGGGAAACTTAACCCGGAAGAAAAGTCTTCCCCCGCCGGGATTTTCCTTAAGTACCGCTGCAGTTTTTTCAAGAAGGTCAGTACTGCAGAGGTAACCCTCCACCTCGATAAGTATTCCTGCCCGAAGTCTTTCCCGGCTTTCCCGAAGGGGCATCACCCGTTCCACTGAAAGGCTGTTGCTCCGGTCTCCCCTTCCTGGGGTTATCTCACCTTCCAGCAGAAGCAGTGAACCCTCCGAAACGAGTTCTCTGCATCTTTCCAGAGAATCGGAGAAAAATATGACCTCACAGCTGCTGCTGCTGTCCGCCACTGTAACGAAGGCCATTTGTCCCTTGCGGGTTTCGATGGTTCTGGTGGAGATCACTGTGCCTGCGATCACCGCCCGTCCACAGGAGGATTCTGCCACCTGATCAAGCGAATGGGTTGCAAAACCCGCGATTTCTTCACTGTAGGAGTCCAGCGGGTGACCGGAAAAATAGAAACCCAGCATTTCCCTCTCACGCTCCAGCAGCTCTTCAAGAGGCATTTCATCCTCTTCCGGCAGCGAAGGGATAACCGGTTCAGGGGCTGCATCTCCGCCGAAAAGGGACATCTGTCCAGCATTGTGATGCTGTCTGATGCTCGATGCATAGCTCAGGGCCTGTTCCATGGCAGACAGCTGCTGGGCCCTGTTACCCTCCAGACAGTCCGTTGCTCCTGCCAGAATAAGGGCTTCGAGGGTCCTCCGGTTAAGACCCATGGAATCCTCGAGCAATGCAACGGCGGCGCAGAGATCGAAAACGGTTCCGAAGGGACCGCTCTCCTCCCTTGCCCTGCAGATTTCCACCGCGGGACTGTGACCCACGTTCTTAATGGCGGAAAGGGCGTACATGATCTCTCTGCTCCCTGAAGCCTGGAACCTGGGCATACTTCCGTTCACAGAGGGAGGAACCACCTTCACACCAAGCCGCACAGCTTCCTTCACAAGGTTCCTGAGCTTGGAAACGGTACCTATCTCGCTGGTGAGAACCGCTGCCATGAACTGAGCGGGGAAGTGCCTTTTCAGGTAAGCGGTCCTGTAGGCAATTATTGCATAACACACTGCATGGGATTTATTGAAACCATACTCGGCGAATTTCTCGATAAGGTCCCAGATGCCAAGGGCTTTTCTCCGGCTGATCCCCTTCTGGGAAGCTCCGCCGATGAAAACATCCTTCATTACCGCCATTTTCTCCAGTATCTTCTTGGACATTGCCCGTCTGAGGTTGTCTGCCTCGGTCATGTCCATTCCAGCCAGTACGTTGGCGATACGCATGACCTGCTCCTGGTATATGGTTACACCATAGGTGCCTTTCAGCACTTCTTCCAGAAGCGGATGGGGATATGAGATGGATTCGCCTCTGGCTGCCTTCTTTTTGTTCTCGGCATAAAGGTCGATCATGTGCATGGATCCCGGGCGGTATATGGCAACTGCGGCTGTCACATCATCGAATCTGTTCACGCCTATTTTTTTCAGCGCTTCGCGCATACCGCTGGATTCCAGCTGGAAAACTGCCGTGGTGTCACCGGCGCTTATCATTTCAAGGGTCTCAGCATCGTCATCACGGATCTCTTCAATGGAAAAGCCGGGGTTGGATTTCCTGATGTCCTGCTCTGCATGGTGAATTACGGTAACTGTCCTGAGACCGAGAACGTCCAGCTTCAGCAGACCGATCTTTTCCGCGGATTTCATCTCGTACTGAGTGGTAACTCCCTTTTCACTGTTCCAGTAGAGAGGAACATAGGAATCAAGTCTTCCCGGAGAGATCACTACGCCTGCAGCGTGAACACCGGCATGTCTGGCAATCCCCTCCAGTGAATCTGCGAATTCGACCAGTTTGGCCCCTGAGGGGGTTTTCCTGACCAGTTCGGCAAGCTGGGGATTGTCGCCGGCCAGTTCCTCCAGTGTACCTCCTGTTCCGTAATCGATCTCACCGATCAGCTTGGCAAATGTATCACCCTCTGCGTAACTCATTCCAAGAACCCTTGCGATGTCCCTTACCACCGCTTTCCTCTTCATCCTGCTGAAGGTAATGATCTGACAGACGCTGTCTTCTCCGTAGAGTTCCTTCAGGTGATCTATTATCTCACCCCTTCGCTCCACACAAACGTCCAGGTCGATATCAGGCATCTGGGCCCTTGCCGGGTTCAGGAACCTCTCGAAACTGAGATCGTGATCCAGGGGATTAACATCGGTTATCTCAACTGCGAAGGAAACCAGACTGCCGGCGGCGGACCCCCTTCCGGGTCCCACCGGGATACCCTGCCTCCTTGCCCATCGCATGAGTTCCGATACTATTATGAAATACCCGGGGAATCCCATGCTGCCGATTATTCCCAGTTCATGCTCCAGACGCTCTTTCTCCAGCTGGTCGGCAGGTCTTCCAAGCCGGTTTTCAAGCCCTGTGAATGCAAGCTCCGCCAGATATTCATTCTGATCGTTGAAACCCTCCGGCATGGGAGCGTCAGGCAGAAGGAACCCTCCGGCGGAAACGCTGAAATCGCACATATCGGCGATTAAGGTGGTGTTAGAGACCGCCTCAGGAAGCCAGCTGAACAGCTTCTTCATTTCCTCGGGGGAC
This sequence comes from uncultured bacterium, assembly GCA_964571965.1. GTDB lineage: Bacteria > Fermentibacterota > Fermentibacteria > Fermentibacterales > JCC-6 > Sabulitectum. The sequence goes on from CAZNFQ010000004.1 coordinate 40,423, forward strand.
TTTACATAGAATTCCTCGCTTCCGAATTTCATTCTGCCGGGGTCTGAAAGGGTTTTTCCCGTCTGAAGACACAGAAGAGCCTCATGGGCCTTTGCGTCCTTCCTTCTGAGGTAGTGTGCGTCGTTGGTGGCAACGGGAAGGGCCCCGGTACGGGAAGCCAGGTCGGCAAGGGCTTCGAGGATCCTCTTCTCGTCCTCCAGACCGTGATCCATGAGCTCTATGAAAAAGCGGTCTCCCCCTGCGAGATTCTGGTAATACTCCACTGTTCTAAGGGCATCATCCCTTTTACCGGCGAGAAGATGCCTTGCCACCTCTCCCTGAAGGCAGGCGGACCCGATAACAAGCCCCGATGAGTATCTCTCAAGCACTTCTCTGTCTATTCTGGGTTTGTAGTAGTGTCCCTCGAGATACCCGATGGAAGAGAGCTTCATCAGGTTGCTGTAACCCTGTTCCGTAGCAGCCAGGAGAGTCAGGTGGTAGTAGTTCAGGGAGCCCCTGGCAGCCTTTTTCTCAAAACGGCTTCCGGGAACAATGTAAACCTCGCAGCCCACGATGGGTCTTACGCCGGCTTCCTTCATTTTATCACAGAAATGCACTGCTCCGTATAGGTTTCCGTGATCTGTAACAGCCACGGTGTTCATACCGTTCTGAAGAAGATAAGGCCCCAGTTTCTCGAACTGAATGGCACCGTCCAGGAGGCTGTACTCCGAGTGCAGGTGGAGATGGACGAAATCAGAAGAGTTCATTCAGACTTCCGGTCCCCTCCGAGGTGGGTGGAACCATATACCTTCCTGAACTCCCTGTATTCATTCTCCTCTGCCCTTAGAAGCAGGTCTTCACCATCCCGGCTGTACCTGGCTCCCAGGTAGATGATCATCCACATGGCGGTACAGCTTGAAAACCAGTAAGCCGCCAGGAAGATCATCAGTGCCGTTCCCGTTGCGGCAAGGATCCATGCGGGAATTCCGGTCCAGCTTACGCTGCCGCCGGAGGTGGAGGAAACCGGGCTGAATATTGAGGAGTAGAAGGGAACCATGTCAGGAGCAACCCTGGAAAAACCGGATTCTATGGCGGAAGATGTGCCGGAAGAACCTGAATAACGGTCTATCATGCCGCCGGTGAGTTGAACGGAACCCCAGGCAAAGAACACCAGAAGAAGGAAGGCGGGAATTCTCATGAAAACCCCGGCAATAACCCCCCTTACGATACGAAATGGTCTTGAAGTGATGGTACTGAAAAGCTCGAAAAGATTCTCGAAGGTGTCGCCTCCGGTTGAAGCGGTTATAACGGGAACCAGTTGAAAAGAAAGCAGCAGGGCAATACCGGCGAGGATCATGAACAACCCCAGTATCCATGCGGGAACTGTAAGAAGAGCAGTGAAAAAAGGTCCTGCAGCCGGCACTTTCCCCAGAAGACCCGTTAACATGAGCAGGAACAGGCCGATAGCTATGCCGGCAAGAATGGTCAGAGGGGTGAAAAGAACAGGTTTCCAGTTTGCCATGCATGCCTTCCCGGCGTCTCCCTCTGAATAGAACTGGTCCCCCCTGAGCTGTTCGAAAGTCAGCCTTCCCACCTTCATGGAGGTTGTCATGAGAATAAAGACGGAGAGAAGTGTACCCAGAACCAGAAGTGCAATGGCAGGAACACTGGAGAAAAACAGTTCGTCAGGCAAGGGGCAGAGCACGGAAGATGAAAACCTTTCCAGCATGGAATCGCCGGCTGCGTAGAAACCTGCGTAAACGAACAGCGCCCAGACAAGCCAGGCCCTTGTAAGCCCCTTCCAGAAAGCCCAGATATTCCTGGCGCTTAAACCGAACCTTGCGGAAAGGACCGCATCGGATACACGGAAACTCAGTTTGTGCACGTAATTTTTCACGGCTCTTTCAGACCCCTCCATAGATTACCTCCTTGCCCTGAATAATACTTTCATCTTCAGGTTTTCGAAAGCACACCACGGCTGCAGCCGGTTCCTTTACGCCGGCATCCTCAAGAACCGCAATACATTCCAGCATAGTTGCACCTGTGGTCATCACATCGTCAAGGACCCAGATCCTGCCCGGTTGTTCCGGTCTGCCCGAAAGATAAAATTTTCCCCTTATGTTGGCGGCTCTTTCTTCGGCTGTGAGACCCACCTGGGAATCGCCTTTCTTCCTTCTCAAAAGGTTCACGCAGACTGCCCCGGTGGCTTTGGTCACGGCCCTTGCAATGAGTTCCGTCTGGTTGTATCCCCTTTTCCTTATTCGACTTGAAGTGGTTGGAACCGGTATGACCACATCACCCCTGCCGGGAACCCTCCTCCAGGCGGCAATGGATAGGGCGGCGATCACCGGGGCCAGCTTCCTCTCTCCGCCGAATTTCAGCCTGATGATCAGTTCTCGGGGAATTCCCGCGTGATGGAAGCCTGTGAGCACACTTTTTCCGTGAATCACCCTCTCGCCGTCAGGATAGATCCTTATGGCGCACCAGGGGCAGAGAACGGGTCCTTGAGGCTCCACGGAAGCTCCGCAGCCGGGGCATACGCCCCGGAAGAACCTCAGGAAGGCTTGTTTCTTGAATAAAGCCATGCACCCAGACCGATGGAAACAGCTATCATCACCAGACTGATAAGCTGATTATCGGTCATTCCAGGTCTTCCCGCAAAATAACTGTAACCCAATACTGCGCTTGGTTCATGGTCGAAATACCTGAACTCCTCCATGCCGAATCGGGTGGCACCGTATAAACCTGTAAAGAGGGCGAATATCAAGCCGGGGAAATGCTTTCTTCTGTCCGCCGCCAGAAGAATGAGAAGGATCAGAAGCCCCCCTGCGGAGCTGTAAAGCTGCGTTGGGTGGATTGCCGTATTACCGAATATGGAGTAGGGAAGAGAACCCGGCGGGAAAGTAACCCCCAGGGAGCACGAAGTGCTTGAACCGAAACAGCAGCCGTTCAGAAAACAGCCTATGCGTGTGATGAAGATACCAAGGGCGAAGGAAGGTATAACCGCATCTGCAAAACTCCATACCGCCCACTTCTTTTTTATTATCCATGTAAAACCGGTTATCATGGCAAGAATGACTCCGCCAAGCATACTCAGACCGTACAGACCGTTCCAGAAGGCCACTATGGCCAGTGGATCCCCTGCATACTGCTCCATATGGGTAACTACATAAAAAGCCCTGGAGCCCACTATGGCCGCAACCATTATCCAGATACTGAGGTTGACCGTATCATCTGAGGGGATCCCCAGCTTCTCGGCTCTCCTGGAAGCCAGCCTGACTCCCAGGAGAAAAGATATGGCAAGCATCAGACCATAGCTGTTCACAGGCAGTGAACCTATTTTGAAAAGGATAGGGTGCATTTTTCCTTCTTCTCTGTTTTGTGTGAACTCAGGAACGGCTAAGATAATGAAGCGGTTACCCTCTGTCAGTAACTTCTCCAGTTGCGGATAACGTTAAGGGCAAGCCCCATGAGCAGCATCTCCATCAGTATGTGGCTGCCCCCGTAAGTTATCAAAGGCAGCGGAAGACCGGTGACAGGCATCATCCCCAGGGTCATTCCGATGTTCACCACCACGTGGATGAGAAGGAAAACGGCTGCACCTGCTCCAGTCATTGAGTTGAATGGATTCATGGACCGTCTTGCACCCGCCAGACACCTCCACGCAAGAAGGGCATAAAGGATCAGGAGATAAATACCACCTGCGAATCCCCATTCCTCCGCCCAGACGGAAAAAACGAAATCCGTGTGCCTGGCCGGCAGGAAAGCAAGCTCGTTCTGGCTGCCCTGGAGGAAACCCTGTCCGGTCAAACCCCCTGAGCCGATTGCCACTCTGGACTGAATAACGTTCCAGCCTGCACCGTAAGGGTCTGATTCAGGGTTCATGAAGGTGGTAAGTCTGGACTGCTGATAGGGTCTCAGAAGATTCCAGACAGCAGGTGTGGAAGCGGCAATGACGCTGGTGAGTACAAGGAAGAAGACCCATCTTCTGGGCCTTGCTCCAGAACGGTAGAGAACGAGGCAGAGAACAGCGGTGAAAGCAAGCCAGCTTAAAAAATGAATGGACGAAAGAGCGGCGAACAACGGGCTGAGAAAAAGAAATATCCAGCCGAAGCCGAAACCGGCCCAGTAGATCATGCCGAATATGATCATGACCATTGCCACGGCGGTTCCCAGATCGGGTTCAAGAAGAGTAAGGACCGTGAGTATTCCGGCGGTGAAGAGAAACAGGGGAACACCTCCCCTGGAAGAACCCCTGCGTATTGCAGGAAGCCATCTTGCCGTGAGAATGATAACCGTAAATTTGGCAATCTCGGATGCCTGTATGTTGAGAGGGCCTATCTGCAGCCATCTGCCTGCGGGACCGGAACCGAAAAATACCGTAAGGATCAGAAGGATCAGGGCGGCGACATACAGAAACGGTATGGATTCCTCCACTATTCTCAGGGGAAAAAGCGAAGCGAAGTAAAACAGCACAAGACCTGCTGCAACGTAGAAAAGCTGATGATAAAAGAGAGAGTGATCAGAACCTGCGGCTGAATAGACGGTGATAAGCCCTGTAACCACCAGCAGGCCGAAGGAAAAAACGAATATCCAGTCTGTTTTCTCCCGGTGTCTCACTGGTACTCCTCGATGAGATACTGAACGATCCCGGCGGCAACAGGCCCTGCAACAAGACTGCCGTGGCCGCCGTTCTCTATTATTACCGCGAAGGCGGCGGGAACGGGTTCGGCAAGGTAACCTGTAACCCAGGCATGGTCATCCCCCGATGAGTTCTCGGCGGTTCCCGACTTGCCGGCTACGTTTTCCGGAAGGTGGCCCATGGTGCTGTGAAGAGTGCCGTTGCTTCCGTGAACCGCCAGTAACATTCCTTCTCTGACCGTTTCAAGGTTTTCCGGGGAAACACACCGTTCCCAGGGGGCGTTTGAGACCTCCTGCCCTTGAATCAGTCTAAGGGGTGGAGTTTCGAACCCTGACGCGATCAGAGCCGATGTTACGGCAACCTGAAGGGGTGTTGCAAGAAGTTCGCCCTGGCCTATGGATGCTATCATGAGGTTTCCCAGCCCCCATCCTCCCTGTCCGAAGGCGGAATTCAGGAACTCCCTGTCAGGGACCAGGCCCTCCGCTTCAGCGGGAAGTATGTCCGTGATCCTGCTGCCCATTCCGAACTTCCCGGCAAAGGAAGCAAGATCGTCCACATCTCCCTCCATGCTGGTTCTGTAGAAATATGTGTCACAGGACTGAGCAAGGGCCTGAACGATATTGAGACGGCCATGGGTAGTCCAGCACCGGAAAACGCTTCCGGCAAAGCGGAAGGTACCGTAGCAGGGATCAGGCATGTAGTTTCTGTCAACTATTCCCGACTCCAGCAGCCAGCATGCGGAAACAGTCTTGAATGTGGAACCCGGTGGATAAGCAGTTGCCCATGACCTGTTCAAGAGGGGTTTTAAAGTGTCTGCCAGAATTCCATTCCAGTCTTCCGAGGAAATCCCTCCAACGAACAGATTGGTATCGTATCCGGGAACGGATGACAAACACAGGATCTCTCCGGTTTCGTAGTTCAGTACCACTGCCGCACCGGGATGACCGGTGGCGAGAATCAGCGAGTCCGATGCAAGCTGAAGACCGGCATCTATAGTAAGGGCAAGCATCTCTCCGGGAACGGGAGACACCTCTCCCCCCTCGAATTTTTCCACCACTCTTCCATATGCATCCACCACTTCCCTGGTGACGCCGTGCTCTCCTGTTAGCTCCTCGTCGAAAATCCTCTCAAGCCCGGTTCTTCCAACTATCTCTCCCTCGAATACGCGGGTACTGTCTGCCAGTCCAACATAGCCGATGAGATGACAGAATGCCGCTCCCAGAGGGTACCTTCTCCTGGGAAGAACCTGCACTGTAACACCCCCGAGCCTGTAAAGATTGTCCGCTATCCTGCCTGCATCAGTAACCTGAAGACCGCTTTCGATCACCGTTGATCTGAAGGGATTCACCGCAGCGGCTGTAAGCCTCTCTTCCAGTACTTCCCGGTCCATTCTGAGGAGTTCACTGAGAAGGCTGGCGTTTGCGGAGTCGAATTCGGCACTTACCAGAGAAACAGTGAACGAAGGCTGGTTATCTGCAAGCACTATGCCGTTCCTGTCAGTAATGATTCCCCTTGGCGCCTGGGTTATCACCGATCTGATGTGGTTCCTTGAAGAGAGTTCTCTGTAGTAATCACCCTTCAATACCTGAAGCTCGAAAAGCCGCACCGCCAGCACAAAAAAAAGGATTGCGATCACTGCCATGACCGACCGGTATGGTCGAACGGTGAGATTTGCTTCCGCCTTCATCTATCCACCGGTTCTGCAATTCTCCCGGTAAACAACAGGGGAAATGTAAGATAAACGAGAATGGGAAGAATTATTCTGGGAAGGATCAGGACGGTTGAAACACTGAAGCCGCTTCCCGGGGGGGAAGAGGCCAGGAGAATGAAGAACAGGTCCGTGAAAACGGAAGCGGTGAGGGCACCTGCAACGAAGGTCATTTTCACGGCACCGGTGGTTATCTCCAGCAGCCACCTTGAAAGGGCAATTCCAAGGAGCATGGCCAGGGATGTTGTTCCAGGCGTCTGGTGAAGAAGAAGGTCCAGGGCAAAACCACTCCAGAATGCTCCCTCTATGGACCAGTAGTCTTCTCGGGATATGCTCAGGTAGACAAGTACGGGAACAAGAACGGCAGGGGCGATCAATACCCTCCCGAAAGTCACCTCCATGAGGAACTGGATCAGAACCCCTGCGGCAACGATCAGCCACCCTGACAACCTGCGGCTCATTATTCCATTTCCTCTATGAGAACCAGTACCTCGTTAACCCTGTCGAAATCCACCGCAGGTTCCACGGAAAGGGAAAGATCCAGTCCCGGATCACCAGTTGAAACCTCTGAAACACGGCCCACCACTATCCCCTCGGGATAAACGCCTCCGAATCTGCTTGTGAGAACGGTTTCACCGGTCCGGGGTTCAGAGGAACTGTCCACGTATTCAAGAACCAGTTCTCCTCTGGAATCTGAACTGAGAATTCCCAGTGAACCGCTCTGAGAAGTTATGCAGCTCACCTTTATGGCCGGGCTTGTTATGGGCACCACTGTGCTGTTCAGGGGTTCTGCACGGGTTACTATTCCCACAAGACCTCGACTGGTTATACACACTGCACCATTGTAAATACCCTGCTCGGTTCCTCTGTCTATGATAAGGTCTCCGCGGACAAGCCCTTCGGACCGGTACATCACTCTGCCTACCACAGCAGTGACGTCGGGCATTCTGGTATAGCTCAGCATGGACCGGTACAGTCTGCTCTTTGCCGCCATTTCCCTTAGCTCGGCGTTCTCCAGCATGAGCTTCACCGAAAGGGAGAGATAATCGGAATCCTCTTCCACCGGCGGAAAGAAAAGTGAGGCGAATCGGCTGCCGAGAACTGCTCCTCCGATTCCCAGCAGGGGCGGTCCAAGCATGATGAGCGCCAGGGAAGCAATGATGTTCCATATGAGTCTTTTACTGCTGTTTTTCATTTTCAGTCAATGAGGAGCTTGCGGTACCTGTAGAGATCGGAAAGGATGATTCCAGCACCGAGAACGGTACAGGATACCGGATTATCCGCTATGCGTATGGGCAAACTTGTTTCCCTGGAAAGAAGCTGGTCCAGCCCCTTGAGCAAAGCTCCGCCTCCGGTGAGGACAATACCCCTGTTAACAATGTCCCTGCCAAGTTCCGGCGGAGTTTTCTCAAGCCCCTGCTGCACCGCCTGGATTATTGCGTTAACCGGCTGCTGCAGCGCCGACCTTATCTGGGAAGCCTTTACGTTGTAGGTCTTCGGTACACCGTAAGTGGCATCCATCCCGCTGACCTCTGCCTCCCTGATGTCATCCTCCAGCATTGAACCGAGCTCTATTTTCACCATTTCCGCGGTACGCTCTCCTATGAGCAGATAAGCGGTTCTCTTCATGTAGTTGATTATCGCCTCGTTCATCTCGTCGCCGCCTACCCTTATGGAGCTGTCCGCAGCTATGGAATTAAGGCTTATAACGGCAACCTCGGTGGTTCCCCCGCCTATGTCAACTATCATGTTGCCCACTGCGGCCTCTACGGGAATTCCAACTCCCACAGCTGCGGCCAGTGGTTCCGGAACGAGAAGAACTTCCCTGGCCCCTGCCCTCTCCAGCGATGTCCTGACGGCGTTGATCTCCACCTCGGTGATTCCGCTGGGAACGCATACGAGAACCCTTGGCCGCATGGAGAACCTCTTGGTCTGAGACTGCTCGAAGAACCTCCTGAGCATTGCCATGGTAGCTGTGGCTTCTTTGATGACCCCGTCTTTGAGAGGTCTGATCACTGATATATCACGGCCTGTTCTTCCCAGCATGGATTTTGCTTCGGTACCAACGGCAATAACGTTCTCGGTATCCCGCTCTATGGCTATTACGCTTGGCTCTTCGAGGACTATGCCCCGATCGAGCTGGTAAATGATGGTATTGGCAGTGCCCAGGTCGATGGCCATTGCTGAGGAAAAGAAACCAGTGGATGATCCTCCCCCGGACGAAAACAACCTGTCTATAAAGCCTTTTATTCCCATTATGCCCCCTGGCTGGATAGTCAGAACTCATTTCTGATGGTAACGCAGGCTATATACAAAACTGCAAGGCAATTGAAAAGCCTTACCCTCATAGGGTATTTTCAGTTAACTTGGGTCAGTTAACGGATGGGCAGAGATCGTGCGTATTCCCACGGGTACATGGGCTCAGCAAGGGTATCAGGTATTACGGGAAGGATGAGTTCCCAGTTCTGGCCGCCGGCTTCCACCTCGTCGAAAGAACGCAGTTTTGCAACTACGCTCAGGGAAGGAGAGGAGAAAAGCCATTCCATTGGCCATGCGCTGAAACTCTGGTGCCATGAAGCAGCGGTAACCTCCAGTCTTGTGTCTCCGGATTCCACAGCTGGGAAAATATCTCCCGGTTTCAGAGTGACTTCCATGGAACCGGTGCCGGAAACAAGATCCCATACGATGTTCCCGTCATTGCTCTCATGATAGGTTTCCGCCATTTCCCAGGAAACTGGAACCAGGGGAAAACCGGTTCTTATCAGGGAGATAACTGCGTTAACCCGAAGAAGGCCGTTGTTCACCGGCAGTCCGCCCGGGGAGAAAACGGCCGAAGTCCTTTGGGGATAATAAAACATGAAACCGGTGGAATCACCGTTTAGAGACAGGAGAGGCGAGCCGTCAGGACCGCAGAAATCCGCCCTTATCCGCCCCATTGTACTGGATGCCAAAAGAATGAACGGACCGGAAAAAACCTGGTTCTCTCCCTGAAGCCTCGCTCTTCCCCTGAGAATGAAAGTGTCTGTGTTCTGCCACTTCCATGCTGCAGAAGCCGAATAGTCCGAAACAAGCTCTAACGGGTCCACGGTAATGTTACCGCAGGCGGCCAGGAGAAGAACAAACCCGATAAAGCCACTGGAAAACCGGGAATCAGGCGCCGTATTTCTCCTCCAGAGCAATTATCCTTTTTTCGATGGAGAGTTCGTCACGGTACTGTTTTCTTCTTTTCAGAAGAGGCTGCTTCTTTGGTTCGGGAACCTTGCTGAGAAGGTTTTCAAGCATTCTCAGGGCTTTCTCCCTCTCACCATTCTTAGCGGTCTGATCTATCTGTTTAACAAGATCACTGAGTTTTGCCATTTGATTTCCTTTCCTTTCCTCTGCACAATTCCATGAATTCAGATACTTTTTCAGTATCAACTCCGAATGATCCGTCCCGCCAGCCGGGTAACGGATGCTTTATTCCGTGAAAATCACTTCCACCAGTGAGAAAGAGCCTGCGTTTTTTTGCAGTTTCTTCCAGGAACGCGATCATTTTCCCGCTGTGTTCCGGATAATAGGCTTCCAGTCCGGAAAGACCTGAGTCGGCAAGTGAACCTATGACCGCACCCAGTTCCCTGTAACCGTCTGCGGGAATATACACAGGATGTGCAAGCACCGGCAGGCCTCCTGCCTGCCTGATTACTTCAATTGCTCTGTAGTCGCCGAGTCTGCTTCTTTCAACATACGCCGGTTTACCTGAACCGAGGTAACGGTCGAAAACCTCCGATGATGATGAGGCAAACCCCCTTTTTACCATAACAGCAGCTATATGAGGCCTTCCCACCACAGAATCTCCCGCTTCAGCCTCTACTTCCTCCATGGTGATATCGAAACCAAGTTCTCTGAATCGGCTTACTATTGCAGGGTTTCTCATCTGTCTGCCCTTAATGACGAAATCGAGGGCTCTCATCAGCTCGGTATCCGGATCGAGAAGATCTTCAGGTGCAATGCCGGGGAAATAACCCAGGAGATGCGCTGAACCGCCGGAATGGAGATCCACGCTGAGCTCCACTGCCGGAATGAAAAAAACACCATGTTCAAGGGAAGATCCTGAAGCGGCGGGGATACCTGCAAGGGTGTCATGATCCGCCAGGGCAAAACCGTCCAGACCGGAAAAGGCAGCCTCCTCGACAAGCCTCTCGGGAGAAAGCCTGCCGTCTGAAGCCGTGCTGTGTACATGAAAATCACAAAACCCCAAAAGCACTCCTTTCCGGAGCATGGAATATTATCATAGAGGTACAGGAGTACAACACCGGAAAGGACGGCAATGGCAGCTGAACCAGGGGAACTCCGGCACAGAGAAGCAATATGGGCGGCAAGGAAGGAAATACTGGGCATGGTCTGTGAAAGACTGCTTCAGTTCGACGTCCCGTTTTTCCTGTGGAAGGGGGCGGATTTTGCCTTTTCACTCTACGATAACCCTGTTGAGAGACCCATGGCCGACCTGGACATACTGGTTCACGAAGATTTTGGAGGAATGGCCTCTTCGCTTCTGTTTTCGGCGGGATTCAGACGTTTCAGCCCGGGACCGGGACTGTTCACCTCCGGAATAATCGGCGAAACCAAGTTCAGCAGGGGAGGATTCCTTGTGGAGCTTCACACCCATCCTCTGTACCACCCCTGCATCCTTCCGGGAAAGATACCTCCGGTTTCAAGCCTGGAACCCCTTCGCAGATCAGGGGGGTACCCTGCCCCGGACTGGCCGGAAACATTTCTCTACACGCTGCTTCACCATGCAGATTCCCCGGCGCTTACCCCCTGGCAGATCAGGGACATTCAGCTTCTTGCCTTAAAACTTCCCGGGGAACAGTGGGAAAAGCTGACCTATCTCTCGGTAAAGTCCGGCTGGGGGGGAAGGATCGCGGACGTAATGGAGAAATGCGGGGTGGCTGCTCCGCACAGGACGGTTGATGTACTGAGACATTATTCGTATAAGAAGGAGGCCGGCACCGGCAGGGGTACTCTTTACGCCCTGGGCAGACTGAAAGGCTGGAGGAAACTGGCCTTCGGAGCATCAGTGTTTTACAGGGCATTAACCGGTAGAAGACCTGGAAGAGAGGGTTGATAATGAGCCGTAAGGTAATGTACATAAGAGAACCGGTTCTGGGAACCATTAAACTCTCTCCCCTTCAGGAGGATCTGCTGAAAACGGTTGAAGTCCAGCGTCTCAGCTTCATCCACCAGCTTGGAACCACCTTTCAGAGCTATCCCGGCGCCCACTGCATGAGGCTGGCTCACGCCCTGGGTGTTTCCCATCTGGCCGGCAGAATCGCCTCTCACCTTCATGATATGTGTCCCGATGAATACGGAGAAGAGGAATGGGGAATTCGGAACCTGGTCGAAGCTTCAGGGCTTCTCCATGACATAGGTCATACCCCGTGGTCGCACACCCTGGAACCTCTGTATCTTGAGCTGACAGGCGGCGATCACATGGATCTGGTGGCGGACATGGTAACCGGCAGAACCGTAATGCCGGTAAGAGGTGCCGGGAAAATACCGGAAATCCTCATCGGGCATGGGGTAAACCCGGATCACGTTGCCGAATTGATCACCGGTAAATACACCGGGAAGTCCTTCGTGCAGCAGATGATATTCGGGGAAGTGGACGCGGACATGCTGGACTATCTGCAGAGAGACTTCCATTTTACCGGAGTGGCATTCGGACACATAGAAGTTGACAGGATAATTTCTACCATGGCGGTTCACCGGGGAAGGCTGGTGTTCCTGGAGAAGGGCCTGAACGCAATAAGGGACTTCCTTCTTGCAAGGCTCCAGATGTACTCATCTGTATATCTCCACAGAAAAACCAGGATTGTGGACAGAATGCTTCTCGCCGCCGCAAGGAAGAGCGTGATGGAACTTGGTGAGATCCAGGGTTTCATGTTCATGACCGACGACCAGATCCTCAGCTTCCTCGAAAGCGATTCCAGTGACCCCTGGGTAAGGGAAATGGCCTGGAGGGTCAAATACAGACAGGGCCTGTTCACACAGGTTTTCAGAATAGACTCTTTAACCACTACGGAGAATGACAACCACTTTCTCAACAGCCTGCGGGGAGGGAACAGCACAGCCGACGAGGCAGCGGCTCTTCTCACACATCAGATCTCTGAAATATCGGGGATCGATCCCGGCTACATAATAGTCGATCTTCCCATAGAGGCAGTGAAGGTTTCAGAGGAAAGGTTCGAGAGGCTGGACATCAGATTCATCGACAAAAGGGGAAGGGTAATTCCCATGGATGAACTGGATCCGCCCTTTGCCGAATACCTTATGAAGGCAAGACCGAACAGCAGCCTTCTAACCGTATCATGCGCGCCTGAATACAGGAACAGGGCAGAGGAAGCCTGCAGGGAGATCTTCGAGAACGCAGCTGAGCCTCTTTTCGGGAAGGGTTAGATCTCGCCGTCGAGTTTCAACGCGTAGGTTGCCTTGCCGCAGTTACCGCAGGTGAACTTCAGATGCTCCCACATCTCGATACTGAGATACCACTCGGTTTTTTCGGGAGACGGTCTTTTCATGGCAGACCCGCATCCGGGACATTTCCAGTCTGATTTCCTGTTTCTGCGAACATTGATGAGGCTTTCCTTGAGAATTGATACACACTTGCTGCAGCCCCTCTCGGAAGCAAGATCCACAGGCCGCTTCCCGGCGGAGTTTCTCTGGTATGCCTTGGCCCCCGCCTTAAGGAGAAGGGAAGTAATCTCCAGGCCATCCTTCAGCTGGGCCGCAAGATGAAGCGGCGAATTGCTCATGCTGTCCTCTGCTCCAGGATCGGCTCCGGCGGCAAGCAAAAGCTTAACATTACCCGCATGCCCCTGTACAACAGCCTTATGCAGTGGTGTGGAACCAGAGTGACTGAGAGCTACAACGGGCAATCCCGCATCGATAAGAGCCTTCAGAAGAAAGACGTTTTCCAGTCCCGCAGCAATATGAAGCGGTGTGGCACCAGTTTCGTTCTGAGATCGGTTGAAATCTCCGCCCCTTGAGGAAATGTTCCTGATTATCAATGAAAGCTCAGGGATTTCCTCCTTCGAAGAAGCTGCCAGTTTAACAACGAGACTCACCAACTCCCGGCCCTCTTCCGAATTCTTTCCGGACAGGTCGTATTTGCCGGCGGAAAATGAAGCCACTTTCTGCCAGTCCACGGTGCTGTTTTCAAGCTCGTTTCTCATTTTTCTCAGGTTGCCGGAGAACAGTGCCATTACCCCTCCATGGAATGGTAGTTCAAAGGTATTTTCTCAGAGGGGAGATTATGCAAACTTTCGCCGAAAAATCAAAGGCTGCCTGTCTCGTCCAGCACCGGGAGGATTTCAGGAAGCGCCTCCTCGGAAGCTCTGGTTCCCGTAAGGGCAATTTCTTCTGCAAGATGAAACTCAGCTCCAGTGTATCCGCCCACCCCCGGTTCGATGATAATCGAAGGTTTCCATCTCCTGAGGTTGGATTCGGTGAGTGCCTTCTGGGAGATAAGAACTGCAGAAAAAGCTATTTCCGGCACCACCGGGTCCAGAAGTTTTCTCAGAACCGGCAGTTCCGCAGCTATCTTTGCAATATCTCCGTGGAGCTGGAAAAGATCGGGCACCTTAACCGGGGAATGCGTGATGCCTGATTTAAGCCCTGTACTGGAAAGCAGATTAACGGCGATCACATAATCTGCTCCCATATCGAGGCACTGCCTTACAGGCAACGGATTCGTAACTCCTCCGTCGAGATAGTGTTTTCCGTCTATCTCCCAGGGCGAGAGGATCACAGGAAGGGAAACGCTTGCACGCACGGCACAGGCAAGGGAACCTTCGGTGAAGGTTATCTCCGTTCCGGACTCAAGTTCCACTGCGTTTGCCCTGAACTCCTTGGAAAGGTGTTCGATCCTGTACCCCTTGAACCAGCTTTCCAGAAGGGTGAAGAGCCTGTCACCCTTCAGTATTCCTGAAACGATGGGAATCTCAGGGTCCAGGTATTCCCTTACTCCGCTTTTAGTGAGTTTGAGAAGCTCCTTGTAACAGTCGAGGTGCTGATCAGTGGCCCAGAGTGCTCCCACCGCTGCGCCCATACTGGTACCGGCAACGCAGTCGATGTGTATCCCGGCTTTCTCAAGGGCGAAAAGTACCCCGAAGTGTGCATAGCCCCGTGCTCCGCCGCCTCCCAGGGCAAGACCGATTTTCAAATGGCCTCCGTTCTGTGAGCCCATTTCACGGCGGTTACACCGTCCAGTCCGTTTACCTTCTCGATAAGACCGTTGTGTTTCCTCCGGTATCTGGTCTTCAAGCTGAAAACAAGTTCCGAAGAGTCTCCGGAGATGCTTATGGTAAAACTCTTCACCACGATGCCGTACCCCTGCAGTATTCTTCTGCACTGCTCTTCAACGGTGGAAAAAGTGCTTCCGCAAAACCTCACCCTGAGTCTCCAGTAGCTGGCAGAGGGGAGTTTGTCCTCAAGCACTTCCAGAAGCAGAAGAACAGTTATTGCCATGGCCGTTGCAAGAGCGGTAAACAGATAAAAACCGAAACCTGCCAGCATCCCGGTCATTGCTACGAACCAGATGCATGCCGCAGTGGTAAGGCCTCCAACACCCTCTCTGTAGTGCACGATGGTACCTGCCCCCAGAAATCCCACTCCCGTTATGACTCCGGCTGCAATTCGCCCGGCATCCATCTGCAGGTCCGGAAAAAGGGCAGCGGCCATCATGCCGGATGCAACTGCAATGCAGGCACCCGTGCAAACCAGGATGTGAGTTCTCAGGCCGGCGGGTCTGCCGTGGATCTGTCTTTCCAGCCCTACTGCTCCACCGGCTATGAAAGCAGCAGCCAGTCGTAAAAGAATATCTGCCGTGGTCACGTTTGATCTCCCTCCTGAATTCTCATCAGGGTGGAATATATTGTCTCCACCAGAGCTTCGGGCCTGTGGGGTTTGTAGATACAATCCGTGGACGGAGCTTTTATCAGCTCCCTTACTGAAGCATTCATTCCATATCCAGTGGTAATGATCACGGCCATGGACGGGAGGCTGGTCTGACAGAATCTGACTATCGAAGGAGTTGACGTACCCGGCATGTTAAGGTCAATGACGGCGGCATCGAACTTCCTGGTTCGCAGCAGTTCCAGGGCACTGTCTCCATTGGAAACTCCTGTGGTAACCATTCCCCTGTGTTCCAGGTATTCGCATGTGGAAAGAAGTACTATATCCACTTCATCGGCCACAAGAACGGAAAGGCCGGTAACGCTTGCCGAACCAATCTGATCCTGTACTCCCCGGATATTGGTGCGGGATACACTGTCAATTCCCTCCAGAATTATACAGAGAACGGTTTCCCCGGAGCCCCTTTCGAACACTATGCTCCCGTCTATCTCCCTGAGTATTCTGTACAGAGCGCCTATGGCGGTACCGAATTCCCTCTCCACATCGGGAACCGTGTATTTCCTGCTGGAAAGCGCGTCCCTCAGGGCCACCGGCATTATGTATCCGTCTGAATACCTTATGCAGACCCTGCTTCCGGGGGGAACAGATTCCATCTGACTGATCCCCGAGGGAATTCTTTCCGAAATGTCTATACGTATTCTTCCCTCACCGCTCATCATTCCAGTGGAATTCACGGAAAGGTTGTAAATGAGATCCCTCAGGTGCTCCCTTTTCACCGAAACGAGCTTTTCCGAACTCCCTGAAACCTGGAATTTGACATCTTCGGGAAGTATCCGCCGCATCACCTCCGAGATAAGATTCATTTCCTCCACCACATCCCTTAGAACAGGATCATCCTCTCCGGTGAGAAGTGACTGAAGATCAGCGCAGAGCGCTGTCATCTTTTCCGCAGATTCAAGTATCGCACTGCAGCTTTCCCTTGAAGCCGTTCTGTCAGGTGTTCTGTCCAGCTCCAGAGAAGCCGCTCCTATGATTCCTGAAAGCTGGTTGTTCATGTCATGAATCATGGATTCTGCAAGCTTGACGCCGGCAGGTGACCCGGTGTCCAGAGGATCACCGATCCCGGCTGCCCTTCCCCCTGAGAAATGAGAGTCATCCGCCACCGGCCTGGTGAAGGTAAACAATCTGTACTGAAGGGTACCGCCCCTGTGCACCGGAAAGATCTCCATGAAAAGATTCCCTGTATCCCCGGACATTGATTTCACCCTTACGGTCTCCCTTTCCTCCGCAGGGGAATAGGGCGGCTGTCTGAGTCTGATCTTGTCCGGCAATGAGGTTACGGAGGCAAGCGAGAAACCCTTGGCCTTCTCGTCGATTTCCAGCATTCTGCGACAGGTGCCGTTGGTCCAGAGTACTTCATTTCCAGACGAGACCACCATACATCCTGTTACTTCTGACCCTGACAATATCTCGGCGATGTTTTCCCAGCCGGTACTACCATCGGAACTCAGCACCGACCCGGTCATCCTTCTGCGTCTGGTCAGGGATTCGATCATAAGTGCGCCGGGCACAATAGCAATAATTACCATTATAAGTAGAATAATAATAAGTGCTATTGATATGTTTTTCAAATATTTTATTTGCTTATTATTATGCTCAATTGCCTCTACGATGAGAATTTCGCCGTTTGCCGTTTTAGCTATAGATGTTTCAATAACTCGATCATCTGTGTCTATCCCTGAAGGAAATCCTCCTCCGTAAAACGACGAATCAATATATGCATTTAATTGTTCTTCATTACATACTATCTGTGTTTTAATTGCGGGAATACCAATCGTGCCCTGTAACGACTGAAGAACAAGATCGCCGTCTGCAGTATCCGATTGAATATTATCATAATATATGTTTAATCCATCAACTATATCGCCTGCTATAGAGTTATATTGCATTGATTGATAGCGATATGCGCTCTTCAGCATATCAGTAACGATCAGGTATTCCGTGGCCAGAACGGCGGAGAACACCAGAAATGAAAGTATGAATGGGACATAGAAACGTGTCTTGCCTGCTTCGTTCCGACGGTGTAACAAACAATTCCCCCTTATTATTCCGAAATGACTTCAATCGCTGCTGTTAAAAGAATAACACTTTCTTTATTCACGCACAATATGGAATAGTGCTTGACAAATATGCGTTTGCATTTTATTATTCACTTTGCATGAATCCGTTTGATACACAGTAACTCATCAGAAAGGTCGTTGTCATGGACTTTGTCGAAGAAACCAGAAAGATGCTCGAGGCTTCCGGAAGGAGCCCCAAAACAGCGAACAGCTACATTTCACATCTGCGCCGCCTTGTCAATCATTTCGGGGACAGAACCGGTGATCTGGATAAGAGCGACCTCAGGGAGTATCTCGAAGGTCTTGTGAGCGAGGGCAAGTCTCTTTCTTACATTAACCAGGCCCAGAGTGCCATAAGATACCTCTACTCCAATGTGCTGAAGAAAAGCAATCCCCTTCCTGGACCCGGCATCATTGCCAAGAAGGTTCCCCTTCACGGTGTCTTCACAAGAGATGAAATAGCCGAGGTGTTTCAGCACGTTCATGACCTCAAATACAGACTTGCCCTGATGTTCATCTATTCCAGCGGACTCAGGGTTAGTGAAACGGCAATTCTCAAAAGGGAACATGTTGATCTGGAAAACGGGGTAATTCATGTGCACGCCCCGGAGGGTGAATTCCTCAGAGATACCATTCTGGCAAGAACAACCGGCCGTATACTTGCCCAGTATCTCGATCTAAGAACAGACCCTTCCCCCTACCTTTTCCCGGGCAGAGGCAGAACAAGTTTCGTTTCCGCAAGAACAATACAGAGAGCGTTCACCGATGCCCTGGAAGAAGCGGGAATAGACAAGAAGGCCACACTGGGCTGGCTCAGGCACAGCTTCGCAGTACACCTTCTGGAAGACGGCGTTGACAGGAAAATGGTACAGAAACTTCTGGGTATTTCCACACCTTCCATGATCACTCCGTACCTGAAGCTTGCGAAACACCGTACGCCTCTCAGGGTTCAGAGCCCTCTGGACAGGTTCTAAACTCCGCAGCATAAAAAAAGCGGGGGGCTTCTGCCCCCCGCTTTTTCGTTTACAGCACAGTCAGCCTGTGTATCTCCTGAGCGGAAGCGGATGATACCTCCACAAGATAAACCCCGGGGAACAGCGAAGGTGAATTCAGTATTTCCCCGCCGGGTAAATAGCTTCCCCGGAACACGAGTCTGCCTGAAAGCTCATAGCATCGCAGTTCGACAGGTTCTTCACCGGAGAGGGTGAAGGATATGCCTCCCCGGGAAGGGTTGACACCTGAAAAGATCCCGCCGTGCGATTCCTGCTGCCCGATACCCAATTCCAGAGAACTGGCAAGGGCCCAGGCATGCTCCGGCA
Organism: uncultured bacterium; assembly: GCA_964571965.1. Lineage (GTDB taxonomy): Bacteria > Fermentibacterota > Fermentibacteria > Fermentibacterales > JCC-6 > Sabulitectum. The sequence goes on from CAZNFQ010000004.1 coordinate 59,083, forward strand.
GGGGCTGCTGGTCCTGGAGACCTGCCATGACCACTGGAGATGGCAGATCCAGCATAACCGCGGTTACGTTATAAACCCTTTCCGTGAAGTTCATCTCCCACACGGCATCACCTGTAAGGGCATTGATGAGCATTACCTTCATGCCGTTAACGGAACCGGCTGCAACACAGGGGACAGGATTACCCTGGATGATCACGGGATCGACCCAGGCAACGGACCAGGTATTGCTTCCCGTAGGCACTGTCCAGAGGATCTCTCCGTCGGCTCCGGATAAAAGCACCGTACCTCCGTTATCCGCGGCAAGGGCCACGTCTCCGGTGCCGTCACCATTCACGTCTGGTCCGCCCCTTACATCAAGGTACATACCCGAACCGTCATAGTCCCACTGAAGACTGCCGCCGCCGTCGTAGCAGGCCACAGTACCGGAAAAGGTGCTGAATACCGCCAGGGGCCATGTGTCAGTCCTCTGGACAGTGCAGATGGACATGCAGTCACCGCCCGGGTTTTTCTGCCATAGTATGGTTCCGTCTGCACCGCTCACAAGACGGGCGGTCTCTGCGGTGTAGGAATTTCCTCCAACCGCCAGCAGAACATCATTTACACCGTCATTGTCACAATCTACGTACTGATGGAGGGCTTCAGCGGCATCCGGGATCCAACGGGTCCAGACGCTGTCACCTGTTGCTCCGTCAATGCATGCAACAAGGCCTGTATTGGCTGATCCTGAAGTTCCGAAACCTCCGATGCACTCGTCTACTCCATCTGCTGTGATGTCATCGAGCAGACAGCATGAATATCCCCAGCCGGTGTATGAAGGCATGATCTGGCAGGCGGCCCATTCCCAGATGGTGGTTCCATCGGCACCGGAAATCAGATACAGGCATCTGCCCGGGGGATCATAACCGCCGGGGGTGGCCACAAGGAGATCCATCCTGCCGTCATCATCCACGTCGGGAACTCCGATAAACCCTTCATTCTGATATATCCCTTTATGGCTGCTGCTGGTCCAGATGGTCCCGCCGTCAGCACCGGATACCGCCCATAAGGTAGGCTCAGAGTCCCAGAAGTTCACACCGCAGGCCAGATCGGGAACACCGTCTCCGTCCAGATCCCCCATTTCGGCAGAACAGTACACACCTCCGCTGGTAACAGCTGACCAGAGAACCTCAGGCTCAGCAGCAAGCAGCGAAAAAAGAACGATCATCAAACCCATGCGTATCCTCCCTTTTTTATTCCCAGCACCCATAATAACAAAAAAGGGCGCCGCTGTTAAGCGACGCCCTTTGTCAGTTACCGTTCTAGAACTTGTCCCTCTTCGTGTACTTCGTGTGCAGAAGGTGGTGGGACTTGTGTCCCAGGGGCTCCTTGAGGAACTCGGCGTAGAGAAGCTGAACTTCCGGGTTCTCGTGTGACTTCCTGAGAGGAAGCGACTCGTCCTCGGCGTAGATGGCACGCATGCGTTCCATCCTCTTCTCCATATCCGTGGGAATGGGCTGTCCGCCGCCGCCAAGGCATCCTCCGGGGCAGGCCATAACTTCGATGAAGTGGTATTCAACCTCTCCGGCCTTCACAGCCTTCAGCAGCTTGTCGGCGTTTTTAAGCCCATGGGCAACTGCAACCTTAAGGGTTGCACCAGCCAGGAACTCCCAGCCCTTAGCCATCTCCGAAGGCATCGTTATGGCAGCTTCCTTGATTCCCTCGAATCCCCTTACCGGACCCACATTGAGTTTTTCGAAGGGAATCTCCTTGCCGGTTATAACTTCGTAGGCTGTTCTCAGTGCTGCCTCCATAACGCCGCCTGTGGCTCCGAAGATAACAGCGGCGCCTGTTGAGTCACCCATGAGGCTGTCGAATTTTTCAAGGGGAAGATGATCGAAGTCGATCCCCGCCTCTTTTATCATTCTCGCAAGCTCTCTTGTGGTTATGACGTGATCAACATCCTGGAAACCGCTGTCCTTCATCTCCGGTCTGTTCTTCTCGAACTTCTTCGCAGTGCAAGGCATTACGGAAACACAGACCATTTTCGAAGGATCCAGACCCTCTTTCTCCGCAAGATACGTTTTTGCCAGCGGACCGAACATCTGCTGCGGGCTCTTGCATGTGGAAAGGTTGTCCAGAAGATCATTATGCTTGTGCTCGATGAACTTTATCCAGCCGGGTGAGCAGCTGGTAATCATTGGAAGAGCAACCTGCTTTTTCTCGACAAGGGCATCTTTCAGGCGGAAAAGGAGCTCGTGTCCCTCTTCCATGATGGTAAGGTCTGCGGTGAAGTCGGTATCAAGAACTCTGTTGAAACCGAGTCTTCTCAGGGCAGCCGCCATTTTGCCCGTGTGGTGGTCGGTGGGAAGGCCCAGGGCCTCTTCAAGACCCACTCGCACAGCAGGTGCGGTCTGCACGACGACGATCTTTTCCGGATCCTCCAGGGCAGCCCAGACAGCCTGGGTCTCGTCGGTTTCGAAAAGGGCACCTGTGGGACAGCGGTTGATGCACTGACCGCACTGGGTGCAGGAAACCTGGTCGAGTCCCTTTTCCTCGAGACAGGCTATGTGAACCTCGTTGCTTCTGCCCACAGGCTTGATCACCGCAACGCTCTGGTACTCTTCACAGGTTCTCGTGCACCTTGTGCACATGATGCACTTACTGTTGTCGCGGGAAACACCGACACTTACCTGCTCGATACTTACGGGCTTGTAGTCGGTCTGGAAACGGTTGAGCCGGATGTTGTACCTTTCGGCAAGATCCTGGAGCTCACAGTTTCCGTTCCTTTCGCACTCAGGACAGTTGTTGTTGTGATTGGCAAGAAGAAGCTCGAGAAGAAGTTTCCTGGTTCTTCTTACCTTGGGGCTGTCGGTTCTAACCACCATGTTCGGAGTGATGGGGGTAACACAGGCGGGTACGAGTGTTCGCCAGCCTTCTACTTCCACCACACAGAGACGGCAGTTGCCGGCTACCGAAAGGTCGGGGTGGTAGCACAGCGTGGGAATATCCACTCCGAGTTCCCTGCTGGCATCAAGGATGGTAGCCCCCTCTTTAACGCTGTAGTCTCTTCCGTTAATGTTGACGGTAACGCTGTGCATTACTCATCACCTCCTTCGCAGCCGCACTCCCCGCAATGACAAACATCTGCGAGTTCCACGAAATTGTTGATAATGTCAACAAAGCAGTTGGCGGAGGTCTGACCGAGACCGCACTTGCTTGAAACCATCATTGCCTCTGCAAGCTCGAAGAATGGAGCAATGCACTCTCTGCATGTGACATGACCGCTGATGATGTCCTGTGCGGCGTGCATCAGACGGAGGTTTCCCTCACGGCAGGGGGTGCACTGACCGCAGGACTCGTGAACGAAGAAGTCCATGAAGTTCTCAAGGACCTCCACCATATTGACCGAATTATCGAAAACTATCACAGATCCCCCCGGGGGCAGATCCTTGAAGGAAAGGGTTCTGTCGATGTCAGCTGCCGGAACGGTTCTGCCGCTGGCACCGCCCACCTGCACCGCCTGAACGTCTGTAGCGCCGGCCAGGTCCAGAAGACTGCGCAGAGGGGCTCCCATGGGAAGCTCGTATACACCGGGTCTTTCCACATCGCCGGAAACGCTGAACAGTTTCGTTCCGGAACACTCACCAATGCCAAGGTCAGCATACCACTGGGGGCCCTGAAGAACGATATGGGGAACGGCGCAGAAGGTTTCTACGTTATTCACTATGGTTGGCTTGTTGAGGTAGCCGCTGTTAACAGGGTAAGGCGGCTTGTTTCTGGGTTCGCCCCTCTTGCCCTCGAGACTCTCTATGAGGGAGGTCTCCTCACCGCAGACATAAGCTCCGGCTCCGGGACGTATCTCCACATCGAAGTTGAAACCCTTACCCCTGATGTTCTCTCCGAGAAGTCCCCTGTCCATAAGACTTTTCCTGGCTTTCTCGAGAACGGGAATCAGGTAAGGGTACTCTGCCCTGAGATAAATGATCCCATGGGAGCTTCCAATGGCATATCCGCCGATGGCCATACCCTCGAGAAGCCTTTCGGCATATTTCTCGATGAGGATACGATCTTTGAAAGTACCGGGTTCGCCCTCATCGGCGTTGCATAAAACGTATTTCACATCGGATGAGGCGGCACCTGCAAGGTTCCACTTCACTCCTGTGGGGAAACCGGCTCCGCCC